>JAUIKQ010000003.1 GCA_030430655.1 Chlamydiia bacterium | reverse complement strand
AATCGCTAATGTTGGGCTTAATTATCTGTTGATTTTTGGGATTATTCGTGGGCTTGCTCCTCTGGGCAGAAAGGGGGCTGCTTTGGACACCCTTTTTTTTCTCAGGCGCCTGTGCTTAGTTTTGTGGATTTTTTTTTTCTTTTTAGAGGGGCTGAACTTGATTGCTTTTGGTTTGCTTTCAGGCCTTGGCCTCACATGGTTTCGGCTAAAAGTAAGTGCTATTTCATCAGGACCGATAGCCTACTTTCTTTTTTATCTTGCTTTTTGCCATTGGCAACTTAATCCAGATAAAATCTGGATGATGCGTTGGATTTCTCGTGTGTTTTTGCCTATTGCTCTTATAAAGGCAAAAAGTCACATAAGAAAATTATCGAATAGCCTTAGTAGAGGGATTCAACTTTTCCGTTTAAAACTGGGTCTGTATTCCCGCTCGCACCTGGTATAGGCAGGGTTTCTTCCAGGGAAGAAGCCCTGCTGGGTTGGGAAAAGCTGTTGTTTTGCTCTTCCTTTAACCTCTGATAAGATTGAGAAAAATATTTATTTTTGTGCAGAGCAACAAGGCCATGTCTTACAAAAAAGCGAGGACAGTCTTGCTCTTGTAGAAAGAAGGCAATATGTTGATGCCAAAAAAATACTTCATAGTATAAATTAGCTGGGACTCTAAGGCAGGTGTAGAGAAAACGCTGTCTTTGTAATCTTAAGTTGAGGTGGACATGGAAGCTATAGCCAGTAAAGGCAGTTATGCTCTTTCTCGGCATCGAGCGGGATCTGTTAGGGAGGCGTTGTTAATTTTCGCTCCCCTCATGTTTTCGGTTTTTTCTGGCAGCCTGATGAGTTTTTGTGATCGTTTGTTCGTTTCCCATTATTCTTTGATTTCTCTAAAAGCTGTTACGGCAGCTCACTCTTTTTGCTTGCTTTTTCAGCTAGGAATTAGCCACATCACAGCTGCGGTGCAGATATGTATCGGAGCTAGCTATGGTGAGCGCAGGGTAGAGCGTTTAGGTCCATATTGTTGGCAAATGATTTGGTTTTCTTTCCTTAGCATGATCGTGACGTTGCCAACGGGGCTAGGCTTGACTTCTTACTTATTTGGAGCAGGAGAGATTTCTGGAGAAGGAAGTGCTTATTTTACGACTTTGATGTATGGCAACTTCCTCTTTCCTCTGGGGACCGCTCTTTCTGCGTATTTCACTGGACTTGGGAAAACGAAAGTCGTTGGAATATGTTCTTTTGGAGCGCAAATCGCTAATGTTGGATTGAATTATCTGTTGATTTTTGGGATTATTCCTGGGATTTCTCCTTTGGGAGCGAGAGGGGCCGCTTTGGGTACCCTCTTTTCCCAGGCGCTTTTGTGCTTAGCTTTATTTATTTTGTTTTTGAAAGAGCGTCAAGATCATCATATTAGTAAGTGGCGGATTAATAAAGCGCTTTTCAAAGAAGTGGCGCTTTTGGGCTTACCTAGATCTTTAGCAAGAAGTGTAAGTTTAGTCAGCTGGAGCATGACCATCCAACTGGTCGTACGTCTTGGAGGAGATTATCTGCTTGTGCTATCCGTTGGATCGAGCCTTTGGTTGGTTTATGCCCCAATTTTTCACACTCTTGAACAAGTGTTGGTCACTCAGGTTGCTTTTTACAGAGGGAAAAAGGAATATTCCAATATTTGGAAGTCAGTGCGCTCTTCTATAACCCTTTTACTGACTTCCTTTTTTGTTTTAGGATTTTTTTTCTTGTTTTGTTTGGATCCTTTTCTTTCTTTTTTTCTCCATGAACCGTTGCATCCAAAATCGTTGGCCACAGTCAAGCTCTCTTGCTTATGGCTATGGATTTTTTTCTTTTTAGATGGATTGAATTTGATTATTTTTGGATTGGTTTCAGGTCTTGGCCTTACGTGGTTTCGGTTAAGAATACAATCTATTACAAGTGGGCCACTGCCTTACCTCTTTTTCTACTTTGCTTTTTGCCGTTGGCAGCTTAGCCCAGATAAAATCTGGATGTTTTGTTGGAGCTGTATGTTGTTTGCAACGCCTATCGGTTTCATAAAAGCAAAAAGTGAGATAAAAAAATTAGCGACGAGTGTAGAGTGCGAAAGATCGAGCGCTTTGTCTAAGAAGGCTTCTGAGGGTATAGTGTAGCTTCCATCAAGGCATTTAAGACTATTAAAATGCTTGTAAGTGGATACCACAAAGCCGTAAAATCTTTCCTGAGTTTGAGTAAAAAACATGTCTATTTGAGAGGTAAAGATGAAAAGAACGTTGCTTAAGATCGTTTTGGTTGCTGTTTTTAGTTTGTTGGCAATAAACCAAGTCAAAACAGCTTTTTTCTATGTAGCTAGTGTTTCACAGGCCGCGCAAGGTGTACATTTGCCAAGCAAGAAGGCCTGGCGCTTTGCTCGTCTTTTAGCTATGGAAACCCAGGAAAATCTCAAGACGTATCAGCTAGGGCTCAAGGCACTCTTTCCATTTCACCACATTCCTTCTGCTCAGGATCTTTTTGATTCTATTCGCTCGCATCCGCGTTTTTTGGGCTTTCTTACCAAAGATGAGGCTTCAGATAGGTTCACTACAGGAAATGACAATTTTGTTATTTTTGAAGAGAAAAATAGGACCGAAGCACACTTCTACGTTGTTCATAATAGCGGATCAAGACATTTCACTGTAAATCAAACAGGGTTTGCTGGCATCGATAACTACGAAACGGTTCAATATCCTTCCCTTGCTAGGCTTTTGAAGGATACGGTTGCTCTTTAAACGCAAACCGAATATCAGATTGCTGTAATGAGTTAGCGTAGATTCCTTGGACGTGGGGATGACAAAGGGATGCATATTGGACATCGAACAGAGGGATCATAGGCATTTCTTCGAGCAGAAGTTCTTTGGCATCCTTAAGGAGTTGGTTTTTCTTTTTTTTGGTCTTTACTGCGTTGATCTCCTCGAGGAGAGGTTGTATCAGAGGATGAGTCCAGCAAGAAAAGTTAACAGGGCTATCTGCAGAGGAAAAAGCCCCTAAAAAATATCTAGGGTCGTGGATCCTGTCTGTCCAACCACCGATTGAAAGACGGATATCCTTTCTTAGGTTGAGGTAGCCTTTTGAGCCTATTTTTAGAACAGAGACGTTCCAGGATAAACCAAGTGTTGTATTCAGATGCTCGCAGAGCAGGATTGCCAGGTTTTCGCTACCTTCTGCTACAGAGATGCTTTGATGAAAAAAAGTTTTCTTCACCTCAGGGTCCTCTGTCAATGCCTGCATAAGAAGCCGCTGCGCTTCTTGAGTGTTGTGTATATTTTTTGTTTTGCTCACGTTCTGCGGACAGAGAGAAGAATAGAGAGAAAAGCTAGAGTTGGTGCTACTCGGAAAAGCTTGTAGGATTTTCTTCCTATTTATCGCTAGAGCGATAGCTTTCCTGACCTTTTTGTTGTAAAAGGGGGGCTTTGCGCAGTTAAAACAGAGAACTCGTTTACAAATTGCTCCTTGTAAACGGGTGATGTCTAAATTTTCTAGATCAGGAGAAGGACTTTTGTAAAAATAGTGAAGCAGGGCGTCTACCTGCTTTTTGATGAACAGCTTTTCTCCCTCCTCTCTTGAGACAAATGGAATAGTTACCCTTTCCAGGTGGGTTTTTTCTGATTCCCAATAGGAGGGATTTTTTCTTAAAATAACGCCTCCATTATGCGCCTTTTCTTCTAAACAAAAGGGACCATTACACACATATTCCTTTCCTTGTGCTTCGGCCCAGCTGGGGTGTTTTTCATCAACGGCTTGACAAATAGGAGAAAAAAGGGTGAGAGCACATATTTCTAGAAAAGCAGTCCAAGGGCTTTGGAGACGCACCTCTAAAGTGTAATCATCAATAACGTTTACCCCTAGAGAATGAGGCGGCATTTTCTTGTCTTTTATTTCCTTTGCATTTTCAATGCAATCAAAGAGGTAACTTAAGGGAGCAAGCTCTTTTTTCGCGAGAATCATGTTCCAGCTATAGAGAAAGTCATGGGCGGTGAGTGGCATGCGATTGGACCAGCAGCTTTTCCTTAGATGAAATGTGTACTGCATTTTGTCTTTTGAGATAGTTATCCTCTTTGCAATTGCAGGCTCTGGTTTCCCGCAAGAGCCAATGCGCACTAGTCCTTCAAAGAGCATTTTATGCACATAGCTTGTTTCTTCTTCCGTTCCTGTACGTGGATCAAAAGAAGTAAATCCGCAAGTCGTGCATAGACGCAGTGTTTGAGACGCTTCCGTTTGCGTCCACTCTTTAAATAATGCTTCTGTTTTTCTTTTGAATAGTTCCACGTTTTCTTGGCTAGGGTGGTGTAAGAAGCAGGAGAGAACTGCTTTGTTTGACGCAAAAGTCTCAGAAAATCCTGCCCTAGAAAATTGTTTGCTTAAGGTTTCTTTCCATGGTTTTGAGAATTTTTTTTCTACTTTTATGATAGCTCCGATCGCATCTGCTTCTTCTATGAGGACATATCTCTTTTTGGTTTGGGTTGCAGAGTAAATTGTTTGAAGAAGCGCTGGAGGGCAAATAGCTCGTATGCTTTCTGGATAAATTGAGTCAAAAAATTCACGCAGTCCCTTGTTCGCATTGGGACAGATTTTTGATAGGGCTTCAAAATTCTCCTCAATTTTTTCAAGAAGCCCCCCATTGACGTCTCTAAAGGGCCCCACACACTTTTCGATAAGGGCGCTGACTTGCTGTCTTTTTTCTACAAAAGAGGAGGGGATGTTTGGAATAGCGATTTTGAGCGCTATTCCTTCTTTGTTGCCTCCTTCGACTTTATCTTGAAAGTTGCATTCTACCTCAACGTTGGGATAGTTAAGTAGCGCAGTAAGCACATTTTTTTTACAGTCAATAAAATGGCACACAAAGGCAAAGAAATGTAACTTTCCAGGCGTTTGTGGTCCTAATGATATCATCACGTGAGGTAAGTCTCCTTTTTCAAGTTCCTTCATTAGCCAACGCAAAGTCTTAATGGAAGACTCGAGAGAGGGGATAGGCGCCTTCCAAGAAACCAACATGCAAAGTCCGCATTCTTTAAGGCCGTTGCGTAAATCTTGGATCTCATCAGGGGAAAATTCTCCTTCTTCTTTTTGTAGTTCAAAGTAAAGCAGGGTCCGGTTTTTGTGGGGTTTAATCAGTAGCAGCGTCGAATTTTTCACCAAGGAAATTGCATCGTAACGCTTACAGAAAGCATCAATGAGTTCCTCGGTTTGATTTTGGATTCCGCTAAAGCAGAGGAAAAACCCTACTACACTTTTGCATTGAAAGGGAAAGGCTACCGAGTGAACAAAAGGAGTGATTTCACAAACCGGCTCATCTCCTATGGCACCTTGGTTATGTGATAGCTTTTTTATTAAAAAGCTGAAGAAATCGTCACTTCGTCGATCCACAAAGACCGGATGCATATTTTCTAAGATATAACATGCGTTTACTAAATGGGCTTCGGAGAGACAATCAGGGGTATTTGCTGCCGCTGTTTTAAGTATTTCAAACAGCCTGATATGCTGGGGACTTCCCTGGAAAAAAGACTCAAAAAAAGAAAGGTAATCCATTTTTTTACCCATAACAATTGCGTCGCAGGAAATCGTAGCATATTTTCGAAATAAAAATACCTTTTTAGGAGAATTGCATCAAAAGTCTCGGGGGAAGCGCGCATCCCGTCTAGAGAAAAAAAAGAAGAAGCGGTATGCTGGGAATATTGAAAGCCTTTGGGGAGGATTATGGTTTCGCTGAAAATAGTGAAAGAGTCGGTGGATAACGGGCAGATAGTGCGGCTGTCTGGACGATTGGATGCGGCAACTTCTTCTAAATTGGACCAAGAACTTGCGGCAATGTTCTCAAAAGATCAAAAACGGTTTTTAATCGATTTTACAAAAATAGATTACCTGTCTAGTGCAGGAATGCGGGTGCTCCTTGCTTGGACAAAAAAGCTGAAGGGAATGGACGGAATTTTTGCTCTTTGCTGTATTAGCGACGAGGTGATGGATATTATTAAAATGGCGGGTTTTGAACGCATTTTGTCTATTTACGAAAATGAAAAGAAGGCCAGAGAAGAAGCATTTCAAGGGTGATGGATAAAAAATGTTTTCCCGTCATCGTATTGTCAGGGCCTACCGCTGTCGGTAAAAGTGCTCTGTCTCTCGAACTTGCCTTGCGGCTTAATGGCGAGGTCGTGTCCGCGGATTCGATGCAGGTCTACAAGGGAATGGACATTGGCACGGCTAAGCTTTCCATGCAACAAAGAAGGGGAGTTCCTCATCACTTGATTGATGTTTGCGATCTGCAGACAGCGTTTAACGTAGTCCACTATTTTCGCCACTGTATGAATGCTTGCCAAGACATAATAGACAGGGGAAAGGTCCCTATTGTGGTTGGAGGGACAGGATTTTATATCCGCTCTTTTTTGTATGGTCCCCCAAAAGGCCCACCTGCCTCTTCAACGCTGCGAGCAGCTTTGCTTCTACGTTTAGAAAAAGAGGGAGCGGAATGCCTTTGGAAAGAAGTTTGTGATAGGGACCCGCTTTACGCTAAGACGATCACTTGCAGGGATAAAAATAAGCTGATAAGAGGTTTAGAGATTATGTCTCTCACCAAACGGCGGGTGAGCGACTTTGCAGTTCCGACAACACCGCAAAAAAAATTCAATTTTCGGTGCTGGTTTTTGTATCATCCCAGAAGCGCGCTATATAAACATATCAATACCAGATGTGAAGAGATGGTTCAAGCAGGCCTTTGTGAGGAGGTGAAAGAGCTGCTCCAAAGGGGATTGCAAGACAATATGAGCGCTTGCCAGGCTATTGGGTACCGCCAGTGCATAGAGTACTTGTCCTCTTCTCAAACATGGCAAGACTGGGAGCAGTTTATAGAGCAGTTTAAGACGGCTTCTCGTCGGCTGGCAAAAAGGCAATGCACCTGGTTTCGCAAGCAACCTTTGTTTCAATGGATAGATAAAGACTGTTTTTCCATGGAGCAAATCAAGGAAAAGGTTGTCGAGGACTATTTACGGGCCATATGAGCACTATGTGAGAATGGTGTTTTCTTTTAAGACAGCTTCCTATAGAATCCTTGGCAAGGGTATGCGTGGGCTTGTAAAGCGTTGGAGTGTGTGTGGCTCCATCGGCCGGCTTGTGTAGGAAAGGTTGTATCGCGAAGTAGTCAGATATCAGAGGCTTTCATAAAATGCAGGCTTTTTCCTGTTTTGTCATTGAGAGTGGAACATGGAGAAGAGGGAGTTATCATGAACCAGGAAAGGGCGAAAGAAAAAAAGACGGCCAGCGATGCAGTGCTTGGCTGGCGGGAAAGTGTCAAAGAACTGCAAGCGGCAGAAAAAATTGAAAGCGCGCTCTGCTTTATGAAAAAGGCGCTTTTGGAAACACCACCCAGATTGCGAGATTTTTGGGAGGTGAAAGAGACTTGTTACTCCCTACTTAAGGGGGAACTACGGCCTGAGAAAAAAAGACCTTTGTGGAGAGAGTATCAGGAGGTCATCGAGGAAGCAAAGAGCGTCAAAGCGCGCTTGGAAGAACAGGCGCTGTTTTCCATAGAACAGGTGAATTTAGCATTGGACGCTATGGATTGTCGACTTTTGCTAGGTAAAGCAAGCGGCCAAAAAAAACTGTCTGTCTCAAAGTCTATCCAGCCTTTTCTCAAAAACAAGATCGAAGTCTATGCGCAGGCTCAACAACAGGTTACCTTCCTTGATGCCTTGATCCACCGTCTATCGACGCTAAAAGGGGAAGTTTTGCAAGCAAGTACGCGAAGCCGTGGCAAAACTTTGGTGCTAGATCGTATGGCTGCTTTAGGAGATACATTGTATCCCGCTCGCAAGCAAGCAATTGACAAGGTAAGTGCGCTGTTCTTAGAGGATGTGCTTTTCTATGCAGAAAACCGTTTTCCCAAAGGAGAGGAAGTGCCCATTTCCCCTCCTTTGTTTCGTTTGCGTGATCAAATTAGGGGATTGCAGGCGCTATCAAAGCAACTGACGCTAAGTGCTAAAGCGTTTCAGGCAGGGCGCGCGCAGCTCAACCAGTTATGGAAGCAGGTAGAAACGTGGAACAAGATGCGTTTAGCAGACTTAAAAAAGAAAGCACCGGAGCTGCAAGAAAATTTTGATATTAAAAAAGGAGAAGTCACTGCTTTTTGCGATGAAATCAAGCAGCTTTCTGATGTGGGGGAGATACAAAAAAAAACACAAGAGATGCTGTTTGCAATCAAGAAAACCGAGCTTGATCCTGCAAAGGGGGCGGCGCTCAGAGAGCAAGTAGAACAGACGTCCCAAAAAATTATTCAAGCTAACAAAGATAAGATCGCAAGAGAAACGGAGAAACAGCGCACGAGAATTGAAGAGACGCTTTCTCTATGTGAGACTATTATCAAAAACAGCGCCACACACCAAGAACTTGAAACATTTGTGAAAGAAGCCCCTACCTGTCTGAAAGAACTCAAAATGTCGCTTTCAGAAGCAATGGTACTGAAGACCGCCTACTTTAAAGCCCTGTGCTCTGCTCAGTTGCCCAGTAATCACCAGTCGTTAGAGCAATTGCGAGAGGAAGTGAAGAAGCACGTAGAAGTTTTGCGTAAGGAAGCTGGAGGATCTGGGTTTAATTTTGAATTGGCCATGCTGTATGACAATCTTTTAGACCAGTCAAAAGCAATTTTGGATACGGTTGTTGCGCAATTAGAGAAGTAGGAGGGAAGCTATCGAGCGCGTCGGTTTTTTTGGAGGTACGTTTGATCCCATCCACTTAGGTCATCTTAACCTGGCCGTCTGTCTGCAAGAGCGTTTGTCTTTAGATCGGGTTCTTTTCTGTCCGGCTCTTTGCTCACCATCTAAGATAGCGACCCCTCCAAGAGCTTGTATAGGTAGTCGAGTCGCCATGGTGGAGCTAGCCATCACTTCCTTTCCCTGCTTTGCGCTTTCTTTGCTAGAGACAAATCGCAATCCTTCCTATACCGTAGAGACGCTGCGCTTACTTGCTGCACCAAATAGAAGTCTCTACCTGCTCCTTGGCAAGGGAGAGATGGGTCGTTTAAAAACGTGGCATGACTTTGAAACGCTCTCTACGCTTGCCACTTTTGTAGAAGGGAATCGCTCTGGGACAGGCAGGGCAAGCTTTGGAAAAACCTATAGAATTCCTATGATGGACGTGAGTAGTTCGGTAGTCCGAGACAGATTAGAAAAAAGATTATGTTGCAACCATTTGCTGTCTGAGAAAGTGCTGGACTACATAATGAGACATCGACTATATTGTACCCGTTGACCTGGATTTTAGAGCGTGATTAGATGGGTACCACAAGAGAGCTATTGCATCGAGTAGCTCAAATTATTTATAGCAAGAAAGGGTCCGATGTTGTTGCCATTGACGTAACTGTGCTCGGTGGAATGACGGACTATTTTTTAATTGCAAGCGGTAATGTCGATCGGCATTTGAAAGCTTTGACCTACGAAGTCGAGCGCTATTTAGCCGAGGAAGGGTGGCGCCCCCGAGCTGTTGAAGGAAAAGGCAAGGATGATTGGGTTGCTCTAGATTATGTTGATTTTGTTATTCATCTATTTACCCCCTCGGAAAGGGCAAAGTACTGTTTAGAGCAGCTATGGGAAGAGGGAAAAGTGATTCCTTTTGCGATGTCATGCAGCGGTGCTGGGGAGCTGTATGGCTAAAAAGAGGGTAGTAGTTACGGGTCTTGGCATTGTGTCTTGCTTTGGCAGTGACGTGGGGGCGTTTTATCAGGCTTTGCTAGAGGGTAGGAGCGGAATTCGGCCCATTACGGCCTTTCCGTGCGAAGATTTTCCTACTAGATTTGCTGGAGAAGTTGCGGAATGCAGCGGAGAGGGCTACTTGGATAAAAAGCAAGCGCGTCGTGTGGACCCTTTTATTCGCTATGCAGTCGTGGCTGGAAAAAAGGCGATGGAAGATGCTTCCTTGGAAGGACATGCTTTGGAGGCTTTGGATAAAACGCGTTGCGGTGTGGTCATCGGCTCTGGAATGGGGGGAATGAGCGTTTTTTATGAGGGGGTAAAAACTTCTTTAACGAAGGGTTTTAAGCGCATTACTCCCTTTTTCGTTCCCTACATTATCACAAACATGGGCGGGGCGATTCTTTCTATTGACTTAGGCTTTGAAGGCCCTAATTATTCCATTTCTACGGCCTGTGCGACAGGAAATCATTCCATCATTGCTTCTGCGCGGCATATCCAAAATGGTGAAGCAGATCTTATGATTTGTGGGGGGGTAGAAGCCCCTATTACTCCTCCGGGTCTTGGCGGTTTTGTTGTTATTAAAGCGCTTTCAGAGCGGAACGATGAGCCAACAAAAGCTTCTCGTCCTTGGGATAAAACACGTGATGGTTTTGTCATGGGAGAAGGGGCCGGTACTTTGGTTTTGGAGAGTTTAGACCACGCAGTGAAGAGGGGTGCGAAAATTTACGGAGAGTATTTAGGGGGCTATGTGAACGCAGATGCCTACCATATGACAACACCAAGAGAAGATGGGTCAGGGGTTGCCCTTTGCATGCAGCGCGCTTTAGAAGATGCGGGCGTAGCAAAAGAGGAGGTAAATTATGTGAATGCGCATGCTACCTCTACTCCTGTGGGGGATCTCTGTGAAATTCGAGGCATAAAGACGGTCTTTGGACCGTTAGTTGACAACCTCAAAGTGAATGCAACGAAGTCGCTTATTGGTCATTGTCTAGGAGCGGCTGGTGGCATAGAAGCTATTGCGACCCTTAAAGCCATCGAAACGGGGAAATTGCATCCCACGCTGAATGTCTCTCAGCCAGAAGAAGAGCTTGGAGATATAGACATTGTAAAAGATCATGCCCAAAAGTACACGCCCAGGGTGGCTATATCCAACTCCTTTGGCTTTGGTGGGCATAACGCCACTTTGGTGCTAGGTCCTTACAGGGAGTAACTATTTTGACAATTTCAGAAAAGTGCTTTGGCATTATTCCTTTAAAGAAGGGGAATAGTGGGTGGAGCGTTTTTTTGTTGCTTCATCAAAAAGGGGCCTTTTGGGGTTTTCCTAAGGGCCATGCAGAAAAGCAAGAATCTCCGAAAGACGCAGCTGTTCGTGAATTATTCGAAGAAACTAGACTAAAAATAGATTTTTTTTTAGAATCTCCGCTATTGAGGCAATCCTATTGTTTCTACAGAGGGAAGGTAAGAGTTACAAAAGAAGTCGTGTTTTTTATGGGTGTTGTGCTTGGTGAGGCGGAAGTAGACCGTAAAGAGATCTTAGAAGGGCGGTGGGTAAATTTGAAAGAGGGGAGACGACTTATTTCTTTCCCTGATGGCAAGGCGTTAGTAGATAAAGTGATTGAGTGCTTAAAGGATATGTAAAAGGAGGAAAGTATGGATGCTATGATGGTGCGGCGTAGATCGTGGGAGATAGGTAAAACTGTGGCTGTTGTTTTAGGAGGTAGTCTTTTACTCTCTTTAGCAGCAAGAGTGCAAGTTACCCTGCCGTACATTCCTGTTCCTTTTTCTATAACATCTATGGTGGTGTTAGCTCTAGGAGCAAGGCTCGGTCCTCTGCGAGGTGGATGCGCTGTCGGTGCTTATCTGCTACAGGGCCTTTTTGGGGCTCCGGTCTTTTCTTCGGGAGGCAGTGGCGTTGCGCACCTCTTGGGCGCTACAGGAGGCTACTTAGCGGGCTTTGTCGTAGCAGCAACAGCCGTTGGCTATCTTATCCGACGTTTTCAGCCTTCTTCTTTTCTCCCGCTGTTGGGTGTTTTTGCTGCCGGGCTACTCATCATCTACGCTTTTGGCGTCAGTTATCTTGCCCTTTTATTGGGATGGAAGGGAGCTGTTTTTTCTGGGTTGGTTCCTTTCCTCCCAATAGACGCTACAAAACTTTTCCTTCTTGCAGGAGCAAGCCGCTCTTTTTATTTTTGGGATCGGCGAAAAGCTTGCTGAGCTCTTTTAGTTACAGGCTCATTTACCGGTGTTGTGGAGTAGGTGTGGTTTTTGTGAGTCTGTTTTTGTGCTTTTTGTGGAATGGTTTGCCCAGCAGCGTACTTTACTTCACTAATAGTTTGGTAAAGATGGGGGTTTGGTGAAATGGGAGAGGTCATACAAAAGCTCCTTTAAAAAATTAAGGTAGGATATTTCCACATTGATGGAAAGGCGGTTTTTAAGTCAATTTTTTTGCGCGGGGTGTTTTCGATCTACCGATAAAGGAAAAGTAGGATGTTGAAACAGATTTTGTCGTTTGGAGTCAGACAGCTATTGCGCTTTCGGTATAAAATTCGGGTTGTAGGGCTTGACCAACTAAAAGAGCGGAAGCATTTGTTGTTTTTGCCCAATCACCCAGCAGAAATTGACCCTGTTATCTTATTAAGCGTCCTCTCCTCATTCGACGTGCGCCCTTTAGTGGTTGAGCGTTTTTACTATTTGAAGGGAGCTCGCGTTTTTATGCGCTTGGTGCGTGCCTTGCCAATTCCCTCTTTTGAGATGTGCTCTAACGTATGGAAGCAGCGGATTGCGAGGATGCGTTTGAAAGAAATTCAAACAGGACTAAAAACGGGAGAAAACTTCTTACTCTATCCATCTGGACATTTAAAGCATTCTGGACATGAAGTGGTTGGCAGTAGCTCTATGGCACACGAGATTGTAGGCCATTGCCCCAGTGCAAAGGTCATTCTTGTTCGAACAACGGGCCTGTGGGGCAGCGCTTTTTCTAGGGCCATTACAGGTGATTCTCCCGATTTTTGGCAGGCTCTTACCCTAGGGATAAGGGGGCTATTGCAAAGTGGTCTGTTTTTTTTACCAAAAAGGGAAGTGTGCGTTGAATTTCAAGCGATAGAAAGGCAGGAGCTTTTGGGTAAGGACCGTTTAGAATTTAATCATTACTTGCAGCGTTGGTACAACCAGTACCCTACCGAAGGAGGGAAGAGAGCTTCTTTTGAGCCGCTCCGCCAAGTGTCTTATTCTTTTTGGAAAAAGGTGTATCCAAAAGTCCATCCCTCTAAACCTCACGTACGTGCGGTGAAAAAATCGATGTCTTTACCAAACCATTTAAAAAACCTAATTGATGAGCAGCTGATGAAATTATCGGGCAAGTCATCGATCACGGAAGGTATGGACTTGTCCCTTGACCTAGGTTTAGATTCTTTGGATGTGGCATCGATGTTGGCTTTTTTAGAGCAGCATCTAGAAATGGATGTATCCAAAACAGCCGTCATCAGCGATGTCCGTTTGGTGCATGACGTGTACGCTTTAGCTTCTGGAAAAGTGCAATCAAAAAAAGAGCCTCGCGGGCCCTGTATTGATAAGGCATGGGTTTTAGAAAAGCGCCCTGGCCGTGTTGCCATGCCAAAAGCGCAATCCATTGAAGCCGCTTTTCTAGAAACAAGCGCTCGCATGGGAAAGGCCTTTGCGTGTAGCGATGCGGTTGTTGGCAAAGTAACTTACAAACAATTGAAAATGCGCTGTTTAGCTATAGCGCCCCTTTTAAGAGCGCTGCCCGGAAAATATGTTGGTGTGATGTTACCCGCCTCTGTTGCTGGCTATCTTGTGATCTTAGCGTTGCTTTTAGCAAAAAAAATTCCCGTTATTTTGAACTGGACAACGGGCGCGCGTGCTATGGATTTTGCGAGGAAGCAGTTAAAAATACAAGCGGTGATAAGCTCAAGACAGTTTTTAAGTAAGCTCTCTTATCTGGATATAGGATCTTTGGAAGAAGTGCTTTATTTATTGGAAGATATTGTAGACAAGCTTACCTTAAGATCAAAAATTGAGGCGTGGAGAGATCAATTTCGGACAAGCAAGGGAATATTAAAAAAATATGCCCTTACAAAAGTGCAGCCTGATGACACAGCAGTTGTTTTATTTACTAGTGGAACGGAAGCCTTTCCTAAAGCGGTTCCTTTATCTCAAAAAAACATCTTATCCAATCAACAGGCAGCTTTATCTTGCGTGGATATGACAAGTAAAGATATTATGTTCGGTGCTCTGCCTCCGTTCCACTCTTTTGGTTTGTCTGTAACGGGTTTGTTTCCTTTGCTTTGCGGAATGAAAGTCGTATTTTCTCCAGATCCCACCGATACCCATCGCATGTTGCAAGATATTCGCCAGTGGAAACCGACGATTATCTGTTTGGCGCCCTCGTTTTACAAACAACTTTTTCGTCTGGCTACTAAGGAAGACTTGAAGGGTTTACGCCTATTTGTGTCTGGAGCAGAAAAAGCGCCAAGAGAGCTGTTGGAGTACGTGCATAATTTAAACGCGATGTTTTTAGAAGGGTATGGGATGACGGAGTGCGCTCCTATAGTGACGCTATGCCGTCCAAACGCTCCCCCAAAGGGAGTAGGGCAGCCCCTTCCCGGTGTTAGCTTGTGCATCGTAGATCCAAAGACCCGTGCGATTTTAGCGCCGGGGGAGATGGGCGAGGTCTGTGTGAGGGGTCCTAACGTTTTTCCTGGGTATATTGGTAGACAATCGACAAGCCCTTTTGTTATGTTGTCAAACGTGCAATGGTACTCTACCGGTGATATTGGCTGCTTGGATGAAGAAGGGAATTTGATGTTGAGCGGGAGGATAAAGCGGTTTGTGAAGGTGGGTGGGGAAATGATAAGTTTGCCAGCTTTAGAAACGGAACTCTCTCATTACGCTGTAGAGAAGGGGTTGGCTGAAGAAAAGAAAATCAATTTATCTATTACTTCAGTGGAAAGAGGAGGAAAGCTTCGTTTAGTTCTCTTTACCACTTTTCCTTTCACAAAGGAGCGGGCAAATGAGGCGCTCAAGGAAGGTGGATTTGGGAGGATTATGAAAATATACGAAGTCAAGCAGTTAGAGGAACTTCCTCTAACAGGCCTTGGAAAAGTAGATTTAGGGCGTTTGAATGCGCTTGCGGAGGAAATAGAATGCCGCAGCTGAAGCTATGGAATACAGAAAAAAGAGCCAAAGAGACGATTTTGCCGAAAGAGGGCAAGCTAAGATTGTACACGTGTGGCCCGACGGTCTATAACTACGCGCATATAGGAAATTTTCGTACCTATGTTTTTGAGGATCTGCTTCGACGGACGTTGGAGTTTTTTGGCACGCCGGTGCGCCATGTGATGAATATCACAGACATTGATGATAAAACAATTAAAGGCGCTTTAGAGGCGCAAGTGTCGCTCCATGCATATACTGAAAAGTACACGAAAGCGTTTTTTGCCGATTTGAAGACACTCCATATTTTGCCAGCAGAGGTTTATCCTAAGGCAACGGAGTATGTAGACGAGATGATAAAAATCATTGAGAAGTTAGTAGAAAAAGGGATTGCTTATAAAGGGCAAGAGGGAAGCGTGTATTTTCATATTCGAAAGTTTCCAGGTTACGGAAGACTGTCTGGGCTATCGATAGCAGATATGGGGCAAGAGGGGTTTAACAGAATAGATAGCGATGAGTATGATAAAGAGCAAGCTCAGGATTTTGTTCTTTGGAAAGCGTATGACAAAAAGCGAGACGGCGACGTATTTTGGGAGAGTCCTTTTGGAAGGGGGCGCCCAGGATGGCATATCGAGTGTTCGGCAATGGCGATGGCGCTTCTTGGCGAAAGTATCGATTTGCATTGTGGAGGAGTAGACAACATTTTTCCCCACCACGAAAATGAAATTGCGCAGTCTGAATGCTATTCAGGTCAATGTTTTTCTCGGCATTGGGCGCATGCAGAGCACCTAATGGTAGAGGGGAAAAAAATGTCCAAATCGCTCGGAAATTTTTATTCCCTAAGAGATATACTAAATAAAGGTTACACAGGTGCGCAGGTGCGCTACCTTTTGTTGCAGACGCACTACAAAACTCCATTGAATTTTACTTTTGCAGGACTAGACGGGGCTAAAAATAGTTTGCAGCGTTTTAGTGATTTCTTTGATCGCATGCGATCCACAAAAGGGGAGGGCACGGGGAATGCCCTGCTGCTTGTGCAAGAAGCGGATAGAAAATTCATACATGCGTTAAGTGATGATCTCAATATATCTGCGGCTTTAGCTGCTTTGTTTGATTGTATGAGACAGATTAACAGTTTGTGTGATGAAAATAAGGTGAGCGCTGATGAAGGAAGCCACATTTTAGAGTGGTTTATGAAGGTAGACAGTGTGATTGGAGCGCTTCCGTTAAACTGTGAGAAAACAGCATTTCCAGAGCATGTGCGTGCGCTTTTTGAAAAGAGAAACGTTGCGCGAAGTCAAAAGGACTGGGCAAAAGCAGACGATTGCCGCAAGGAAATAGAGGCGATGGGATATTACATAGAGGATGGGCCTGAGAGTTGCTTAAAGAAGCGGTAGGTTTACTCTTCTGGGCGCATGAGGGGGAAATATAGGACGTCTCGAATGGAATCTTGCCCTGTAAACAGCATGACAAGGCGGTCTATTCCAATGCCTAGCCCCCCAGCAGGTGGCATGCCCTGGCAAATCGCTTCTATGAATTCCTCATCTAGCGGATGGGCTTCCTCGTCTCCCGCTTCTTTCTGCTCTGCTTGCTGCTCCAGTAGCGTCCTTTGTACTAGAGGATCGTTTAGTTCAGAATAAGCGTTACAAAACTCGAATCCCAAAATAAAGGTTTCAAACCTTTCTACGAGCCCTTCCTCGCGCTTTTTGGGATCGCGGTGGAGTTTGCAAAGTGGCGTTGTTTCAACAGGGTGATCTATGATGTGGTGGGGTTGGATAAGATGGTGTTCAACAAGCTCTTCAAAGAGGTAGGCGATGGACTGTCCGCGCGTTGCGCTGTCAATATTTTGAGTGGGAAGGTCGGTTTTTTCTTTTAACAGAGATTTAATTTGCGTATCAGAAGTGCGATCGACGTCAATATTGGCATATGTTTGGATGCTTTCTTTCATAGTAAGGCGTTTCCAGGGTGTTTTTAATGAAATTTCGTGGGCACTTCCAGATTTATCCTTGCGTGTTCCGATACTTGGTGAGCCAAAGAGCTCAAGAGCAATCGACTCAAAAAGCTTCTCCGTAAATTCCATGACATCTTCGTAATCCCAATAAGCGGCATACATTTCTAGCATGGTGAACTCAGGATTGTGAGTGCGATCAATGCCCTCATTGCGAAAGACCTTACTCATTTCATAGATGCGTGGCAGGCCACCAATTAAGAGTTTTTTCAGCGAAATTTCCAAAGAAATACGCAAAAACATGTCTTGGTCCAGGGCATTAAGATGTGAGACAAAGGGCTTTGCTTGAGCGCCGCCGTACATGTGGTGCAAAATAGGGGTTTCCACTTCTCGAAATTGTTGGCTGTGCAGAGTATTTCTAATGATTTCTATGATCTGGCTACGCATTTTGAAATGGCGCAGCACATTTGGGTGGGCGATAAGGTCGAGCCATCTTTTGCGGTACCGCACCCCTTTATCTGCAAGTCCGCTGTGTTTATCTGGGAGGGGAAGGAGGGCTTTGCAGAGCAGCGTGACCGTTTTTACGTAGATCGTCAGTTCTCCTTTTTGTGTGCGAAAAAGATGGCCTGCTACGCCCACAATGTCGCCAAGATCTAATTTTTTCTCAATGAATTTTATAGGAGGAAGACTATCTTTTTGCAGTCCGGCTACGCTTGTGTGATCCCGATTAAAAAGCACCTGGATTCTTCCCGTGTCGTCTTGTAGATGTGCAAAAGCATTTTTTCCCATTGAGCGAAAGAGGACAAGTCTTCCAGCTATGGTCGTTTGAGGGGTTGCGCCTTGCTCTGCCTTGTCAAAAGCTAAATGGCTTTCGACATATTTATCGATCAAGTAGTTGATGCTATGAGTGTTAGTAAACTTCGGGGGATATGGATCGATGTTGCAATCGCGAATTTCTTTTAGCTTGCGACATCTATTTTGGTATTCTTCAAACTGGTGATACTCTGGTTGCATAAACATTCCTTCTAAGCGATCGAGCCCATTATATAGAGAGAAGGTTTTTGGTTGCAATTTGTTTTAAGCCTAAGTCGGGTAGCTCTTAGGGCGCCTTTATTTTAAGTCTTGCTATTTACAAATAAATTGAGGATCCCTCAGATTTTTCCTCGAGGCTACCTATCTTAACGGTAAAGACTATTTATCCATCACACTTGTGGGAATGATGGAGGTATTTGACCTGGCGATTCCCACCAGTTCCATTTCTCGGGCATGGAGGTTAAAAAAATAAAGAGGAGGGATCGACATCAATTAGGTGCTGAATGCTTTTATTGCTTGGAAGGCGCAAGAGCGTGCTTTTTAATGCGTGGCTCTCTTTGCCTTTAACAATAATTTTGTAGCGGAATTGGTCTTGGATCTTTGCATATCCTGAAGGAATGGGGGGGTAGATTTTGTACGCAGAGGAAAGGTTTTCCACAAGAAAGGTGTGGATGGTTTTGGCGTGCACTTCGACATGAGGTTTTTCTTCCCCACTGCAAGTGATCTTTACTAAACGTGTAAAGGGCGGGTAGTCTAGCATTTGCCGAATACTACACTCTTGCTCGCAAAAGGGGGCGATTTCATGACGCACCGCGAGCTGGATGGTAGGGTGGTTTGGGAGCAGAGTTTGTAAAACCACTTTCCCCGCAAGCTGACTCCTTCCAGAGCGCCCGGCCACTTGAGTGATAAGCTGGAAAGTGTGCTCACCCGCGCGAAAGTCGGGGATGTTTAAACTGCCATCCACGTTGATAATCCCCACCAAAGTCACAGAAGGGAAATGGAGTCCCTTAGCAATCATTTGCGTCCCGATCAAGACATCGGCTTTTCCCGAACGAAAGGAACGAAACAGATGTTCTAAAGCGCCTTTGTTACGGGTAGTGTCCATGTCCATGCGTAGCGTGCGTATGTCTGGCAATACAGCATGCAAGGCTCGCTGTACTTGCTCTGTGCCAGCTCCTTTGAATTTCATCGACGCTTGCTTCTTACACTGTGAGCAATGTTTGGGCGGTGGAGAAAGTGTGTAGCCACATAGGTGACAGGCGAGCTTATTTTCCAAACGATGAAAGGTGAGATTGAGATCGCAAGAAGGGCAATGCTGGCTTTTTCCACATTCCAAACAAATTTGATAGGTATGGTACCCCCGTCTATTGAGAAACAAAAGACTCTGCTCTCCAATCAAAGCCCGCTCCTTTACTCCCTGAAGCAAGGCATCGGAAAAAAGGGTGAATCCCCCCTTCTTTGCAAATTCTTGCTTCATGTCTACCACTTCAAAGCAGGGAAGTGCAGTATTTTCTGCTCGTTTCGTAAGGCTTAGCAGGGTGTATTTTCCCTGCTTTGCGTTAAAATAACTCTCTAGAGAAGGAGTGGCTGATCCAAGAACAACGGCGCATTTTTCTATGCACCCGCGCATTATAGCAACATCGCGCGCATGGTAGCAGGGCGCACTTTGCGACTGTTTATAGGAGCTATCATGCTCTTCATCCAAGATAATGAGCCCCAGATTTTGCATCGGACAAAAAAGCGCAGACCTTGCCCCTACAACGATCCGTACTTCTTTCTTCAGTATTGCGTGATAGATGTCTTGCTTTTCCCTATCATTTAACCGAGAATGGATAACTCCTATTTTCTCATTAAAGCGTCTAAAAAACCGCTCAAGTGTTTGTGCTGTTAAAGCAATCTCCGGCACTAGCATGATGATCCCCTTCCCTAAAACTAACGCGGCTTGAATAGCCTGCAGATAGACTTCTGTTTTTCCACTGCCTGTAATTCCATGCAGCAGAAAAGGAGCAAATACTTTTTTTTCTAAGGCAGCTTGTATTGCATTTAGCGCCTTTTGCTGCTCTTGCTTGAGCTTTTTGGGACGGTCTTTTATAAATTCTTCTTCTTTTAACAGCGCCTCTTGTGTGACAATCGCTTCTTTTATAATGACATTTTTTTTCACCAAGCTGTTGAGCGCTGATGCCGACTGCGCAATGGCGCTCATGGGAACTTGCCTTTTTTGCAGCAAAAGATCGATGACTAATGCCTGCGCTGGAGCCTTTTTCCGCAATTGTTGCGCAAGTGCAATCAATTTTTTATTACTGATTGCTGCCTTGATCTGATACTGTATTTTTTCTGATGTTTCTTTCCGTAGGCTAGAGGGAAGAAAAAGACGAAGGGTTTTGCTGAGGGGAGCAACGTAATAGTAGCTTATCCAATTTGCAAGACGTATTAGGGCGCCTGATAAGAAAGGATGAGCCGTATGTAGTTTTTGAATGGAAGCGAGATTAGTAAACGCACTTTCTGTTTTTAGTTTAAGAACAAGTCCATGTCTATTTGTTGTCCGGACGGGGACCTGCACATAGCTGCCCACTTGTACCTTCCCTTCGAGCATTTTGGGAATAAAGTAGTCCAAAGGACGCTCTATTCCTCCCTCAATCATGATTTCTGCAATATTATGTATAAAAGACTTGTCCATTTTGCCGCTGAGATGCTAGTCTGGGTCCTTTTGAGCGCGAGGTTTGCATTTCAAAGCAAAGTGCGCGCGCTTTTGAAACCGTGAGAGTTATCATATAAGAAGTACTATTTTTATAGATATCAGGATAAATACATAAGGAGTATGTAATGAAGCACATGATGAACGGATGTGTCGTCGGAACCTTAGCGATAGTTATGGGATTGTCAGCTCAGCTGCGGGCAGACTTTGACAAGGATAGCTTGGAAAGGCAAGACGTAGTGATCTATGAAGAATTGCCAGAAAATCAACTTATTTCTTTGCCAAAAATGCAAGAGGCAACTTCTTCTTCCTCGGCAGCCGAGGAAGAAGAAGCGGAAAGTCTCTTTAGTATAGAGGCGTTGGAGGAAAATACTTCAGAAGCACTTTCCTCTAGTGAAGAGGAAGAGGAGCAAGAGGTGGTGATCCATGAGGAGTTGCCAGAAAGCACGCTTATTTCTTTGCCAAAAGTTAAGGACAAAGAAGACGAAGAAGTGTCCAGCATCCAGTTGGATCCAAAAGCATTTGAGCCTAATAGCGATATTGGCGAAATTATAGACGAGTTAACAGAGGCTGTGCGCAATAGATTGCATTCTGTTCTTCATATTGAAGGAGATGTGCCTTCGGAAGTGATGGATACACTCTACAAGAATCTTGGAAGCGACTACACCTCTTTTTACTACTTCAAAGAGGCCAAAGCAAGCTCCTTTCCTAAGCAGCACCTCATTGGTGTCAAAGAGGAGACGACGGATATAATATAAGAAAATGTCTTGTGCGCCGAAGCCGTTTCAAAAAGAGGATCGTGCTTCGGCCTTTTGCGAGATAGAGTTAAATTTTCTGTTTATGAGTTGCCAAAGCGAGCGTTTTAAGAGCGGCTGCTCCGCATAAAGGTGTAGGTTTGGCAGCAGCAGGAGGGGGGTTTGGCTTAGGTACTTTTCTTGGGCTTGGGGATACTCTTTTAAGAAGGGGAGAAGCAGGGGAGTGTTCCATAGCAGTTGGTCTGGAGCAATGACCCATTTTAGGTGGGGAGTGGTAAGTAAACGTTCAAAGTCACCGTGTGCTTTAAATTTTTCTATATATAAAACGCGAGCGCTTGCAAAAACCGCGTTGAGAGCACTAGCTATGTTGCAAAGAAGGGAAAGATAGGGGTGGCTCTGCGTTGCCAAAAGCGCAATTGCAGGAAAGGGGTGTCTGTCCATCTGGAGAGTTTGTTTAGCTACAGAGTCGTCCGGTAATCCCCACGAAAAGGGATGCGCTGTTTTTTTGAGTAATTCACGCACAGAGTGAATCGGATAGGTAATAGGCGCTGGTGATGTTAAGGAAAAGGGTCTTTTCTCCTCTTTTTTTACAGAAGGAGGGGACGCTTTTTCCTCGGTGGGTTTGCTGTCTTTTACTTGCACAGCGGTGGCGATTGGCCTTGGATTTTCGGTTGGCCTATGCAAAGAAGGGCGCAAAAAAGGGCGTTTTTTTGGTGGTAAGGGACCTGGCTCTTGCTTTTTGCAAGCAGAGAGATACCGAAGGGTATCTTGCACTAGCTGCAGGTACGCACGTTGAGGATGAAAATCATTTGTGGAAGAGGGCTTCGACATAGGCGTTTGCATTAAAGGGTTCAAAATCTTCTTTCGCTTCTCCAAGTCCTATAAAGCGTACCGGTATCTTAAGTAACTTGTATATGGATAAGATAATTCCCCCCTTTGCCGATCCATCCAGCTTGGTGAGAATAATGCCTGTCAAAGGGGCTGCTTGGTGAAATTTCGCTGCCTGATCGATCCCACTTTGTCCAATCGTCGCATCCAAAACAAGATAGGTTTCGTGGGGCGCCCCTGGCATTGCTTTGCTGCATACTTGGTGAATTTTTTTTAGTTGCCCCATGAGATCTTCCCTGGATTCTAAACGTCCCGCTGTGTCTGCAATGACGATATCGATGTGGCGCGCTTTTGCAGAGCAAATAGCATCATAGACAATGCTCGCAGGATCACTGCCGCTTTGCCCCTTGATGCAGTCAATGTGTAAACGCTTTGCCCAAATCTCAAGCTGCTCTACTGCAGCTGCGCGGAAGGTATCCGCTGCTGCAATAAGTACACTTTTCCCAAGTTTTATGTAGTGATGGGCCAACTTTGCAGTAGAAGTGGTTTTGCCACTTCCATTCACTCCTGTCATCAAGATTACATGAGGAGAGGTAGTGATACCAGGTAAAACTGCTTTGTTAGATGCGTCAAAAGTAGCGATCGCAACTGCTTTCATAGCATCGATAAAATCATCAACAGAAGGCTGAGAGCGCCTTTTCGCAATGTCTTTGGCGCTACTTAATAAGGCGTCTACACATTCCGATCCTAAATCTGCTTCATAAAGGAGCATTTCTAAATGCTCAAATGTGTCTTGGTCCAAGGGCTTGCCAAAGAGAGACACAAGGCGTGTGCCCAAATGGGTCTTAGAGAGGGCTTTTTGTAGTTTAGAAAAACTAGACTTAAGGAGTTTAAAAATCATAAATCACGAAAAGAGGTTGATGGAAATCATCATTCTATCACATATAAAGATTATGGGGAGCACTATATGAGGATCTATGAACACGCATGAATATCAAGCAAAAATTTTACTTCAGCGGTACGGTATCCCTATTCCAGAATTTGGAGTCGCTGGGACCGTTGAAGAAGCGCAAAAAATTGTGCATGAGCTTGGCCTGCAAAATGCGGTATTAAAAATTCAGGTGCATGCCGGCGGCCGCGGCAAGGGCGGAGGAGTGAAAATTGCTCAAAACCCGCAAGAAATTGTTGAAGTAGCCAAGCACTTAATTGGTATGAAACTTGTTAACCAGCAAACAGGTCCTTTGGGAGTGACAGCGCATCAAATCTTAATCACTTCATTAAAAGAAATTGCAAAGGAATATTATCTAGGAGCGATCATTGACAGAGAAAATGCGCGCGCTATTTTGATTGCCTCTCCAGAAGGAGGGATGGAAATCGAAGAAATTGCGGAAAAAAGTCCGGAGAAAATCCTAAAAATTCCAATAGAGTTGAATGGCTTGGTGCGCCCTTTTCATCTTATCCAGCTGGCCAATTTCATGGGTTGGAAGGGGCAGCAGAAAAAAAGTGGCATGGCAATTTGTGCGAATGTGGCTAAAGCCTTTACGGAATTAGACGCATCGCTTTTAGAAATTAATCCCTTAATTGCAACGCCAGATGGCGCTCTTTTTGCAATTGATGCAAAACTTAGCGTGGATGATAATGCGCTGTTTCGGCAAAAAGAAGTTGCAAATTTTTACGATGCCACGCAAGTGCCTTCTGGGGAAGTAGAAGCGACAGCCCATGATTTAGCTTACATTGCTTTGGATGGGTCTATTGGATGCATGGTCAATGGAGCGGGACTTGCAATGGCGACCATGGATATTATTCATCACTTTGGTGGAGCGCCCGCTAACTTTTTAGATGTTGGGGGAAGTGCAGACAAAGAAAAAGTGGCGACTGGATTTAAAATTATCCTTAAAGATCCCAATGTGAAGGGAATTTTGGTGAATATTTTTGGAGGGATTATGAACTGCGCCACTATTGCAGAAGGTATTATTGCTGCTACAAAGGAGCTGAAGGTGCAAGTGCCCTTAGTGGTCAGATTAGAAGGAACAAATGTAGAAGAGGGAAAAAGATTAATAGAAAATTCTCGTCTGCCTATTATTTCTGCCGCTGATTTGGCTACAGCCGCGCAGAAAATTGTCGAAAGCAGTAAGGGGAGGTAACGTGATTTTAATTGATAAAAAGACACGTATTATTACGCAAGGTATCACCGGCAAGGCAGGGCTTTTTCACACAGAGCAGGGAGTAGCCTATGGCAGCCAGTTTGTTGGAGGGGTTACCCCGTCTAAAGGGGGACAACGTGTCTTGAACCTTCCCGTGTTTGATACCGTGGCTGAGGCAAAAGGAGAGGTGAATCCGGATGCCACTTTAATTTTTGTTCCTCCAAATTTTGCAGCTATGGCTATTTTAGAAGCAGAAAGCGCAGGCATTCCTTTGATTATCTGTATTACCGAAGGTATTCCAGTCCGAGATATGCTTGAGGTTTCACAAGTGATGCGCCATTCTAAAACCTCTCGCCTTATTGGTCCTAACTGTCCAGGTGTGATTACGGCGGAAGAGTGCAAAATTGGGATTATGCCAGGGTATATACATAAAAAAGGGAAAATTGGGATCGTATCCAGGTCTGGTACTTTGACATATGAGGCGGTGTGGCAAACAACGCAGTTAGGCCTTGGCCAAACCACTTGTATTGGGATCGGGGGAGATCCTTTAAATGGAACCAGCTTCATCGACGTGTTAGAGCTTTTTGAAAAGGATGACGATACAGAGGGCATTTTATTGATTGGAGAAATTGGTGGCAACGCAGAAGAAATGGCGGCAGAGTGGATCAAGGGGAATTGCTCCAAGCCAATAGCCGCTTTTATAGCGGGTATTACGGCGCCTCCTGGAAGACGCATGGGACATGCAGGCGCCATTGTGTCTGGTGGACAGGGAACAGCAGAAGGGAAAATCCGCGCTTTGGAAAGCGCAGGCGCTGTTATTGCAAAAACACCGGCAGAACTTGGACAGGCCATGCAAAAGGCGTGTGGAAAGTAATGCGCCGTATTCCAATAAAAATTTCTCCTTTTTTTTGGTTAATGGCCGCTTTGATTGGCTTTTTAAATTCACGCTCCTTTTTCGGTACTTTTATTTGGGTTATCGTTATTTTTGTTTCTATTTTGGTTCATGAATTTGGACATGCCCTCCTCTCTTTACTTTTTGGACAAAATCCTTCTATCGAACTAGTGGCTTTTGGAGGGGTAACGTTTCCTTCAGGAAAACGGCTGAGCCGTCCTAAAGAGTTTTTGGTGATTCTAGGGGGTCCTTTCTTCGGTTTTTGCTTGTGTATCCTGGCCTACCTCTTCCTCATGAAAGGCGCAATCTATCCAGATTTTGTTCATTACTTTTTAGGAGCGCTATTTGTGGTGAATTATTTTTGGACGTTGCTAAACCTTCTTCCTATTTTGCCATTGGATGGGGGCCATCTTGTCCGCGTTCTTTGCGAGGGAGCCTTTAAAGCCAAGGGCACGCGGATTGTCTATTTTATAGGGATGGTTGTGTCCGCTGCTGTCTGCGTAGCGGGCTTTTTATGGACTCAATCTATTTTTGTAGGGATCCTTTTTTTTCTCTTTGCTTTTCAAAATTTTGAAGGGTACAGGCGCACAAAAAATACGACTGCGGCAGATTTGGATAACCGGCTAAAGGAGAAGATTTTAGAGGGAGAAAAAGCGCTTTTATACCATCATAAAAAGCAAGCAGAGGGTCTGTTTAAGGAGGTGCGCGAGCGTTCGCAAGGGGGTATATTACATGCGATTGCAACGCAACATTTGGCCAGGCTATCCTTGGAGCAGGGTGATCTAAAGGAAACATACACTCTTCTATTTCCATTAAAGGATCAGCTGGATGACGAGGGGAGTATAGATTTACATAAAGCGGCCTTTGAAATGAAAGACTACAGCACGGTGGATGCGCTTTCGGGCGGGGTATATCGCATGCAACCAAAAGTAGAAGTGGCTATAAGAAATGCCACCGCTGCAGCGGCCTTGAAAAAAGTAAAGCCCACCATTGGGTGGCTGGATGCTGCCTTAGAGGAAGGAAAAGGGAAGATACAAGATCTCCTCTGCTGTCCTCCTTTTACAGACCTACAAGGCGATCCCATTTTCGATCGCTACATTCAGAAGTTTACCAAGAAAGAAGGATAGACACCCCCTACCGAATCTCTTCGAGTAGGGGAGGTGAAGATGTTTTAGCGTTTCAAGGGAAGGGAGAAAAAACGGACTCCAGCGTTTCCAAGCTTTACAAGTAACAAAACCCTTTTCGCGTTACTCATGTTTTCTATTATCTCTTGAAACTCTTGGGTATTTTTTACTTTGCGGTGATTGACCGCAAGTATCATAAACCCAGGGCGAAGACCGAGCTTTGCAGCGTAGGAGCCAGGTTCGACATCGGCGATCACTACTCCTTCATCACTAGGAGAAAGATGGTAGCGTAAGATATTGTCTTGACTTAAGTCTTCGACGGAAAAGCCAAGTTTTGCTTCCGTGTGCAGTCCGCATGCATTTTTTCTGCGCTCTGTGATTTGAATGGTTTTATGTAGCTTTTTACCATTGCGGAGCAGGGTTAAATCAATAGTAGATCCCGGGGGCAGTAATTGAATTGCCTTGTGCAGAGACGCTGTTGATCTAACGGGGGCGCCATTCAAAGCGATAATAATATCTCCTTGCTCCAAGCCGGCCTTCTCTGCAGGAGAGTCTTTGACGACTTCGGTGACAACAGCCCCTTCATTCGAACTGATGTGGAATGCTTCTGCAAGATCGCTGTCGATCTCTTGGAGCCCTACTCCCAAAAAGCCGCGGCAGACCTTTCCGTTTTCCACTAGCTGTTGCTGAATAATTTGAATAATGTTGCTTGGGATAGCAAAAGTGACACCGATATAGGCACCACTGCCTCCTGTAGTCAG
The DNA here is from genome assembly GCA_030430655.1 of Chlamydiia bacterium. Taxonomy (GTDB): domain Bacteria; phylum Chlamydiota; class Chlamydiia; order Chlamydiales; family Simkaniaceae; genus JAUIKQ01. The sequence continues at coordinate 19,219 of JAUIKQ010000003.1, read as the reverse complement.
AATCGCGGTTGTCATGCCGACGACCTGTCCATCCAAATTGAGTAGAGCACCTCCGGAGCTTCCAGGGTTACTGACGGTGTCTGTTTGAATAAAGTCTTCCAAGGCCGTGAGCTGGAGGTTTCTTCGTCCTTTGGCGCTCACGATGCCCGCAGAAACGGTAGCCTCTAATTGCAGAGGGGTGCCAATCGCCATCACCCATTCGCCTACTTCTAGCTCATCCGAGTCACCGAAGGTCAGGTAGGGAAAATCGCTTCCTTCCATTTTGATAACGGCAATGTCCGTATCGGGATCTCCTCCGATAAATTTTGCTTCTAATTCTCGATGAACGTTGTTGTTGATTAAAACCGTAATCGTTTTTGCGTTTTTCACTACGTGGTAGTTGGTAACTATGTAGCCATCTTCTGAAATAATAAATCCAGATCCTTGGCTGATTTGGGGTTGCAGCTGTGCATCTTGGTAGGGTTGCCTTGGTCGTCCAAAAAATCGATGGAATAATTCATCGTGAAAGTCGTTGAATGGAGACTGTTGTAGCACGTGGCCACTCTCTATCTCTGCTTTAATACAAACAACCGCCGGCGTCGCCTTTTTTGCGACGTTTGTGAAAGGTCGAGATATTTCCTTTCCGTATTGTGGGCTGCTGTGAGCAACAACACTGTCAAAAGGACTTGTTTTCCCATGCACCGACGTCGCCAAGGTAACAGCTGCAGCCGTGTTAAGGAGGAAACTTGAAAAGCATTTCATCATCATGACCTCGTATTTTTTTTAATATATCTCAACAAACCCATCGCAAGTATTTCAGGATAAAACGGGCCTTTCATTTTTGCAATCATAATCCTTGAATAGAGGATCAAACAAGGGAAGGGAACTATTTTCTTTAGCAAATAAATCCTGGTTTGCAAAAACCACATCTACACTTTTACCAATGTAGGGCAATAGGTGGTTTTGCACTGCCTTTTGGATAGTTTCGGGTGTAATGGAAAGGACTTTATCGCGAAATTCCTGTCTTAATGCTAGCGTATTGCCACTTTGTAAAAGGTCGTAGCTATGCATCGCTCGCTCTCCTGGAGTAGTAGGTGCATCTAAATCTTGAATGACCCCAAGTTGCGCTTCCTCGATATCTGCTTGAGTAAACACACCGTCTGCACCTTTCTGGATCGCTGTTTGAAAGGCTTTAAAAGTTAATTGGATGTGAGGATCTCTATAGGAAAAAAATATTAAATGGCCAAGCGTTGGGTGGTAGTTCGTTCCACTGCCGTAAGCGCCGCCTTGCTCTCGAATCATTTTATGCAGAGAGGTGTTTTTCAAGATCTCTAACGCGAGGCAAAGGCCAGGAGCATCTGGATGCTTTGCATTGATCGAGGGGTAGCCGGAAGCTATGAAGGCAACGGGCGATGTAATTAATCTTCCCTGTGAGTTAGCATTGCCTTCGATTTGTGGAAAAGACCAAGGAGATAGATCAGAAGTAGGGAGATTGGCAAGTCCAAAGGCCTGATGTGTTTTTACTGTGTTGTAAATCGATTTATCACCTGATAGGACAAGGTGAGGGTGGTTTAAATGAAAGAGGCGAGTTTTGAGAGCAGACAGCTTGTCAATTACGGTTGATATGTCCGTTTCCAGAAGTTGATGGATAAAGTTAAAATACGTTAGCCCCTTGAAATGTTCCTGGATGGCAGAAGCTTTTGAAAGAGAAGATAGGGCTAAGGTAGCTGCAAACGGTAAGGGAGAGGACTGGAGTTTATGCTGAAGTGAAGTGTGAATCTGTAACAGAAGTTGTTGGATTCTTTTTTCTTCATCGAAACGGCTGTTTTGTAAAAAAGCAGACATGAGGGAAAAAAGCTTTTCTGTATTACGGTGCAGAGCGCTTCCATGAAGACAGAAAGTAGGTCTTGCGCGCTCCTCTCCATCCAAGTGGAGTCCCAAAGAGAGATGGGCTTGGATTCCGCCCGTGTAGAGGTGCATGTCTTGTAGCACTTCGTTGTAGCTTCGGTTTTTTGTCCCAAGCTCTGTGAGCAATGTACATAGGAGCTTGGCATAGGGAAGCTCTTCTACGGTTAATTGAGGCAACGGAAAAATAACATTTGCGTATAAGATATGGTTAGTAAAGCAATCATGGTGGAAGAGCTCTAAATTATTGATCTGTTCCTGGTGGAGCGGATAGTCGATGCCTTTTCTTGGGACCTGTGAGATTTTTAATTTTGGCAGACAGTCGATAGACTCTTTTTTTTGTTGAAATTGGGCGAGCTTTTTTGTTTGCTCTAAGATCGTTTCTTTGTCCTTTTTCGATAGCGTGTTTTGGAGTTTTTTCAGCTTTTCTTCTTCGCACTGCTTTTCTTTTTCTGTCTGTTGTTTGTCTGGTATGAAAGTTAGGGAAACAAAGTGGGGGTTATCGATGAGATATTTGCGCATTATTTTGGGTAAATAGTCGGGATTTTCTACATTTTTGCGCAGTTTTGCAAACTGTGTATGGATAGAGAGGGCATCCTCTCCGTTGCATCCATGCTGGGCTGCAAGTGCGCATTTCATAAAAAGATTAAGTCCAAAAGGGCCAAAATCGCTTGAGATTTCTGTGCGAGATAGTTCTAGTTGATGGATAGCGGCGTCAACGAGTGGCTTATCGATGCCCGTTTTTAGTATATTATTAAGGGTATGGAAGACAAGATTTTCTAATTTTTCTCCGTGGGTTTTTTCCGTACCCCTACAGACAATTGCATAGGGAATCTCACTCATGTCTGTTTCTAAGACGGAGTAAGCCTGCGCGCAAAGAGCTGATTGTAAAAGTGGCTGTTTCAAAAGAGAGGCGTCGTTGTCCATGAGCACTGCGTCTATCACAAAGAGAGCAAGCAATTCCTCTTGGTTTTGTATGGGCGCGGTAAGCCAGGCTATGGAGAAAAAAGATTTCCCTTGGTCTTTTTCTTCATTTAGAGGATAGGTTGCTACCAATCGCAGAGGCTTTGTAAACCGTTTCTGCGGCTTGATTGGGGAAATAGGCTGTTTTGCAGAGCTTACTTTTCCAAGTATGTGCTGGTCGATAAATTCAAGATTTTTTTGCAAAGGTAAATCGCCATAAAAAAAGAAAAGACAGCGACTTGGGTGGTAGTAAGTAGCATGAAAGTCGAGAAGCTCTTGGTAGGTAAGGTCAGGAATGTTTTGTGGATCGCCCCCAGAATTATGGGTGTAGGGCAAGTCTGGCATTAAATGCTTAGATAGGGTGTGCCAAAGGCGAGTTTCTGGAGAAGAGAGACTTCCCTTCATTTCGTTAAAGACAACGCCCTGAAAAATAAGATCGGAGTCTGGATTGTCCGCTTCTTTAAAACTCAAACGGTGCCCTTCTTGTAAAAAACTTAAGTGCTGCAACTTAGGGTGGAACACTGCGTCAAGGTAGACCTCTAGCAAGTTGTAAAAGTCCGCTGGAATTTGTGAAGCAGCGGGGTAGCAGGTAAAGTCTGAGCCTGTTAATGCATTCATAAAAGTGTTTAAGCTGCGTCTTGTCATGCAAAAGAAAGGATCTTTCACAGGAAACTTTTCAGATCCACATAGTACCGTGTGTTCTAATATATGCGCCGTTCCCTTTGAGTCCAGGGGATGGGTCTTAAAAGAGAGGGAAAAAAGATTTTCCCGGTCCGTATTTGCAATTTGCATCACACGCGCTTGCGATGGGATGTGTATGCATTCATATAAAGTGGATTGCAGCTCTTCTATGGCGACGACCTTTTGTATTTTAAAATTTCCGATTTGCTGTCCCACTTTATATTTACATTCCATAGCTAGCCCCTTTTTGATGCTCCTTTTTGATGCCCCTTTTTGATCCTTAGGTCTGCTGGCATTTTAGAAGCATTTGTTTTTTCATGCACGAAAAAGCGTATATTGTTTTGGAGGTAAGCAGAAGCAAGGCGCGAGAAGACGCGCCTCTTTAGAGGTGAGATAAGCCGCGCCTCTACTGAATGGGAGAGTCCCGTTGCACGGCTTCCTATCTAATGATTTCTAAGGGTGCTTTACCAGCTTACGCAAAATAACTTAAGAGACCCAAGATGATCTGCGTATCCATCTGTTGACAACTGCATAGACCGGATCGTAACATGGGGGCCTTTGTAATCGGAGATCATTTGAATAGCAGACTGCGCCGAGATGCAGTCTCAAGCCAAATTGTTACAAATGCGGTTGGGTGAATGTCGATGGCTGTGTAATGTTTTGCTCAAAGGAAAATGGCATACGAGGGGCTAGATTTCTCACTTACCGAGTATCAGCGGCTCATGTTTTTGCCTATTTTAAAAGAAGAAAGACCGGCTCTGAGTTGTCAATTCTTTACCTACAAATCGGGATACAGTCACGTAAAACTTTACAAAGAGGAGGTATATTATGATCACAAATGCTGTTACAGCTGAGCACGTTTGCTCTTCTTACCAAGGATTACCTACTCTTGAACAGATTCAAGAGGTTACCGGTAAATCGTTTGATTCTTTCGATAGTGCGAAAAAATGGATGCAAGAGCAAGAAAAGCTCTATATCAAATCCCTAGCGCATTGCTCTGATGTTTTAGGGCTATGTAGCAATCGATTGTTGACGCTCGATGTTACGGAATGTTCCAATGAGATAGATTTAAAGGATGTGTGTCTGCCCCAAAGCGTTGAAAATATAAATATTCAATCACGTCAGCAGCTATCTGGAGCGAGCGAGGATATGGTTATCAATGTAAAATGGTGTTGACTGATTTTTGTTATCGATTAGTCGACCACTATCGGCATCGCATCTTCTCTGTTGTAATTAAGGGGGATTAGGCTTTGCAGCTGGTTAGCAGACCAGCGTTTTTCTGGATTTATTTGCAAAGACTGTTGGAGGATGTCTTGTAAATATTGCTCGCTCTCCGGCAAACGGCTGCAGAGGCTTGCTACCGCCTTATCTATCTTTTTTTGCGTTTCAGGGTGGTCTTGGAAATGGGGTCTATCAGCAAGTTGTGCCATCATTGCAAGTTCTCTTTTGTTGAATAAGTCGCGATAGAGGTTTGCCTTTTGGTTAGAAAGTAACCAGTATAGAGAAAGCCCAAATTGCCAAATATCGCTCTTCGTCGTAAAAGGACCAAACTCCGGTTTGCTCGTACCCATTTTAGTGGGGAATCCGTCGCAGAAATTGAAAAGGAGGGGTTTACGGGTGTTTTATTTGCCTCGACAACGCTTCCCAAATCGCAGATTTTGAGCCGTTGGTTGCTGTCGATGACAACATTTGCGGGTTTAAAATCTATAAGCACTTGACTGTTTGTAGAATGAAAAGCGCTGAGACTGTCCAGTACAGAGCCGACATCTTCTTTTAATTGCGCGTAATTAATAGGGGCGTTTTTTTTATATCGATCCTGCCAGTTTCCGTGAGGCGCTTGTTCTAATAGCAGTTCTCCGGGTTTTGCCCTTTCTTCGTTTTCTAGCTTTTGAAGATCGCCAACACCAAAGCATTTTACCACGCCTTCGCGTTGCTTTGGTGTTAAAGAAAGGTATGCCTCTATTTCTTTATGAAGGTATTGCCGATCTTGTCCCTTAAACGTACTAGCGGGAGTCTTTACAGCGAGCTCTACATCCCCAATCCTAAAGAAGCGTATATTACCGTAGCCTCCTGAGGCAAATTGGGTTTTTTCTTCCAAGGAAGTAGAGCGGCTCAAAATAGCGTTTGTTAGCTCTTGGATGGTGTCTGGTAAAGGATAGGCATCATGCTCAAGATGCTGCGTTAACTGGGTATGCAAGTATTGCACAGCGAGCTGACGGTATGACCATCCAATTTTTGGTTTATTGATCCATGACTCTGCATTATCCTCTAAACGCTCAATGGCATCAATGAGGTTTTGCTTTGTAGAAAGATGTGCCTTTTCTATCCAATTCACAATACGCTGACTTGTTGCCGTGAAAGGACGCTTTAGAATTTCTTCGGGGGCTCTAACGGCGCTTTTTTCTAGTTTAACATCTTTCAAAGCGGGCACACCAAGTGATATAGCAGGGCTGAGGCGAGGTTTTTTCTTTCTCTTCAGCTTTTTTGGTTTCCCTCCACGGCTGGTTGAAGCTTTTTCATGAACATCATCAGCAGTAGGGCTATTGGGCATTCCAATGTTGGGTAATTCATCCTCTTCGATGAACTGATCAGTCCATTGGATAGGGGAAAGGGTTCTTTGCTCTGCTTCGCTAGGGCTTGCAACGGTGGCATGAGTATTTGTTTTAAAGGCGCTGGAGGATGCATCTCGATATCCATCAGGAGGTAGCGGAGAGCATCTGTTTTGCAAGTATCTTGTATTTTGCGCTACAGGGGGACAAGAGGGGGAGCCTTGCGCATTTACTCTGGAATTAAAAAGTAGACGGGGAATGGGCGTGTTTGCTGTCCTATGCTGGACAGATACACCCTGTATAGGGGGCAGGTGGGTTATGTTATTATTTATGCTCATTATCTACCTTTTAAATAAAAATTTAAACTAATTTTAGTATAATTATTGAATAAATATCAACATAATTATTTTTTTATTAAAAATAATTATTTAACTTATTTATAATTTACTGTTTTGGTATAATTTTCTGCCAAGGATGTAAAGTAGAGGTTTATTTAATGGCTGTATCATCAAATGCTCTTTTTAGCTGTCAAGACGTTATGCAGCATGGTATTTTCCCCTACATCCCAGATGAGGAGGTTGAACATTTTGGAAAAATTAACAAATTAGCACATAAAATTGTTGCACAAGAATATAACGACTTTAGAAAGCTGGAAAAGGGTTCAACAGAGCTGGAGATTCCTTTAGGAAAAAACTATCTAGTGTGGATAGGTAAAGAGAACAAGCTTGCCAATATAGCGCTAACAGGAGCCTGGAGTGCACTCCCAAACACTTTGAAAAAATGTGCTCGCTTAACGCGGTTAGATCTAACCGGCGCAGATGTAAAGGATTTAGATCTGCTAGGCGCATTGCCAGTTAAGCATCTTAAAATAAGTAATTTAAGAAAATACAGTTGCAGTTTTCCCGATAAAAATAAAAGCGGGGAAGCCATTGATATATCGGTAGATTGGACTTTAGGAGCGCCGGCAAAAACCCCAGAGCGCAGGGGTTATTTGCAAACGCCGCTGGTTGAGCCCAGGAAGTCCAGGGGCAAATCAAGATCGGGGTCTTTGAGGAGGCGGGAGGAGTACTCCTTAATTAACTCGAATCCGTCGCCTTCGAATGACCCATCCGATTTCAGCGCTTCTGCTTGTAAAAGCCAAAGCGGCGCCGTAGGGAAATCTTTCCTTGATTGTGTAGATTCAAGAGGATTGCCCCCTCTTTTTGGAAAGAGTACTGGTGCGAAGAATAATGGGCTTGGCTTGGTTCCTCAAGAGCCCCCAATCCTGGATTCAGGTGTATCGCTTCCTTCCTGCGGTCGAAGGGGGCGTGTGCGACGTAATTTAATGTCCGATTTTCCAAAAGATTGATCTAAATAACTGTTTCTAACGGACAAACACTGCCAATTGCCTTAAAAATTTGCGCTTGCGTAAATATCTTTTGGAAGTAAATAGAGGCTATATGTAAAAATCCGTCTCGCAATTATAAAAAGAGAGGTTTTTGGTAGTGTCTGTTTATAGGAAAGAAGAGGCGTTTCGGCCTTCTCCTTGTTTAGCTGAGAGTCGAAAGCCAACTGAGCAGTTAAAGATTGAAAGAGCTGTTAAACAAGTGTTTAGCTCTCTACAAGAGGCAGAGTCGTGGGTCAAAAAGCAAGAGGAGCTTTATCTTGACTCATGGGAAGATGGCTTGGCAGTTTTGCCCTTAAGTGAAAGGGTGGTCAAGTTAGATGTTAGCCATTGTGATAAAGAATTTCCTTCCGAGCTTTTATCCGTATTACCTAAGACTATAAAGGTTTTTATTGCCAATTATCCACAAGTGCGTGCAAATCCCCAGTTTTTTCTTCCTCCTGGGATTGAGTTCCAAGTGCAATACGACGGTCGGCGCGATGTTTAAATATAAGGGCACCTTTTGCGTTTGTCTCTACGGCGCTTTTGCAATAACATTGAGTAGCTCTTCTGCCGAAAGGCGCTTTGCGCAGTCAACTTGTAAGCTGCCTTGAAGTATCTCTTTTATATACCTTTGATCTTTGGGCAGGTTAGCGCACAGCTCGTCGACTAAGCCATAGATTTTATCTTGCGTTGCTTTGGTTTTAAATTTTTCTAATCCCAATTTATAAATTATTGCAAATTGGTTTATTTCTTTGTTTTCAGAAAGTAAATCGCAATAAAAATGTCTATTTTTTTTATCATCGTTATATAATTCCAATAATTTATTATATATAGAAATCCCTAACGACCAAACGTCACTCTTTGGAGTATAAGGGCCAAATTTTTCTAAGTCGCTGTCTTCTGGCGGAAATCCATCACAAGGATGATAGAGGGCTGTCGCTATAATTTGCTTGTTGATTTCTTGACCTCCTTCTACAACAGATCCCAAATCGCACAGTACTAGAGCATTTTCATCCACTAAAACATTGTCGGGCTTAAAGTCTATGTGGACTTGGTTGCCACTATGAAAGTTGTGCAAGCTTTTTAAAATAGAAATTATATCTTTTTTGAAGGTTATGTAATCTATCGATGTTCCCTGTTTATATTTCCGATGACTCCAGTTGCCATGAATGGCTTCTTTTAGTATCAGCTCTTTTGGTGCGGGGCTATTTGTGTTGTGTGGGCGTTGCATTTGTGCATTGCCACAGCCGAAAAAGTCAATAACACCTTCTCGCTGCCTAGGAGTTAGAGAGACATAAACATCACATTCATCTTCTAGCGCTTTTTGAGCGCGCTCGTGTGTAGCCGTCTTAACAGCAAGACGGATAGGGCCAATCTCAAAGTAGGATGTTTGTCCGTATGCTCCAGCTTTTGAACTTTTCTGTACTTTTCTTAGAGGATGAGCGCGCGTGAGAATTGCGTTTGCTAGTTGTTGAAAAGTTTCCGGTAGGGGGTAATGTGGAGATACTAGGTGCTGTTGAAATTGAGTATAGAGGTACTGTAAGCAAAATTCGCGATGCTCCCACCCTGGAGCCTCTTTAGCAATCCATGTGTGCGCCTTTTCCTCAATCCGTTTGATAGCCTCTTCCAACATTTTTTTCGATGTGTACGAAGTGTTTGCAATTTCAGCAATAGGGTGGCTATTTGGTGTGAAAGAGCGATGGCCTTCTCTGTAAGGCCCTTGCATTTGCTTTGCAGCCTTGCGCAAGGGGGGCATACGAGAAAGCAAGCGCATATTGGCGCTTGTTTGTTCTGCGTCCATTTGTTCTAACTCCAAGAGATTCTCTGGTGGAACCAAATCCTTGCTCGAACAAGAAAAAGACGCTGTTAGGTGGGAATATCTTGTGTTGGGACTAAGAGCCTGTTTACTTACGTCGTTAATTACGGGCCATCTATTTTCCGGGTTTTCGCTCAGAATGGGAAGTATCCGAGGAGGGTTGTTTTTCTTTGGAGCAGGGTGAGCTGGTCGCAAGTTTTCGATTTGAGGTATTTTTGGGCGTAACGTATTCGGTGTACTGTATTTGGGCGGATGAACGGGCTGCTGTCTGGCATTGTTTGCCGTCGAAATACTGGCAAAAGGCCGATTGCCTTGTATAGGGGGTAGTTTTAAGTTATTTGTAATCATACGTAATCTTAAAATATAATTACATATACTTTATTTAAAAAAATAAAAAAAATCAACATTAAAATAATTATTGTTATTTTCATTAATCATTTAAATATGTTACATTGCTTATTTAATTTTAATACCTGCATTTATCAGTCCTAATTAAGAACAGGTAAATGAAAAAATTTATTTGGTGCTATATTATGCCTAGTGTTTCAAACGGCCATCAACTTTTTGAAATAGGCGATGTAACACAGCACGTTTTGTGTCCTTTTTTCACCTATTGGGAGGCATGCCATACTTTTCGAAACATAAACCAGCGAACTTCGCAGATTTATCGATCAATTGTAAAGGAAAAGCCGGAGTATGAAGTCGCTTGGCGGCTTTTAAAGGAAGCGGAAGTAAAGGCAATGAAGGATATAAAGGCAATACAAGTAAGCTGCCCTACAGATTTCCCCCATGTTGTAAAGCTTGTGCCTCAATGTATTGATTTGCACAAAATAGATCTTAGCCAGGTTTCTGTGCAAGACTTGACTTTTCTGAAGGATACGCCAGTAAAAGAACTGACATGTTCTTTTTCACGGTCTGACCGTGACTTACATATGCCTTGCAACAAAAATGGGGAAAAAATTAATTTAACCGTTACCCACAGGCCTCCTTTACATAAGACGGATGCTACCTCTTGCAGTCTAGGTTTTAAAACACCGCCTAAAACGCTGCAGCTATGTAAGGAGAAAAGCACCGAAGAGGGAGGGCAGAAAACGGGTAAAACAGGGTATCGAAGAACACCCAATAACGATGGCTTGCCTTCGCTATTTCAGGCATTGCATAATCCCAATATGCTATATTTTGATCCCTCTGGGGAGTCTTGCACTCAAGAAAAAACTACCCCTCCTCCGCTCGTTGGAGAAAGAAGGGGGTCTACTAATAAGAGCGGCCCTAAGCAGCGATTGATTCTACCACCTCTATAGAGAGCCCCTCCTCTTACCATGTCAAAGAGGCAGAAGATTGGTACTCGGTCACCCTTGTTTCAAAAAAATTCTTTTCTTTTCCAAGATCAATCGTTTCACTCATCCAAGGAAAGGGGTTTTTAGAGTGGTAGTGTGCGCTCAACCCAATTCTTTCCAGTCTTCTATCTGCTATATATTGCGTGTATTCTCTAAACATCGGGGCGCTTAAGCCTAAAATACCTTTAGGTAAGCAGTCTTGTGCGTAGCAGATCTCCAGCTCAACCGCCTCTTGTATCAGGGCGAGCGTGCGCTGTTGAAAATCTGTAGACCAAAGGTCTTTGTTTTCTTCCTTGATGCCATTGATAAGATCAATCCCGAAATTCAAGTGGATGGTTTCGTCCCGCAAAATGTACTGAAACTGTTCTCCGATACCTGTCATCTTGTTTTGTCTGTGTAAAGAGAGTATCATAGCAAAGCCGCTATAGAAGAAAATGCCCTCCATGATGATGTAAAAACCGATAAGATTTTCCAAAAACTTTTGTGCTCCCTCGAAGCTGTCTGTAGAAAAGGTGGTTTTGAGCACATCTTCTGTTAACTCCATTTCAAATTTATCTTTTTCATGAATAGCGGGAATCTCGTTATACATGTTAAAGATTTCCCCTTCATCCAGGTTCAAAGACTCAACGATATAATGGAAGGTATGGGTGTGAATTGCCTCTTCAAACGCTTGCCTTAGTAGATATTGACGACATTCTGGATTCGTAACATGTTTAAATATCGCCAAAGTGATGTTATTGGCTACCAGGCTTTCTGCTGTAGAAAAGAAACCTAAATTGCGCATAATCAGGTGGCGTTCACTTTCTGAGAGCTTACTTGACTTCCACATTTCAATATCTTTTGCCATGGCCACTTCCGAGGGCATCCAGTGGTTTGCGCAACCGTTTAAGTAGTGCTCCCAAGCCCATTTGTACTTTAGTGGCATTAACTGATTGACGTCTACGGCCTTACAATTAATAAGTCGCTTATCTCTCACTTGGATCCGTTGTTTATTACTCATCTCTCTCTCCTTTTATGTTCAATTTACTGGCAACTTTCGCACTCTTCTCCCAGCGCGCATGCGGGGGCTGCTTCCGTTTCTTGCGCTCGATTTATAGTTATCCTTGCAGAAGGAGAGCTATTCTTCATCCATTTTGGCTGTAGCCCTCTTTTGTTGATATCGGTAGTAGATTTTTCGATGTGCGTGGCTCCCGTGGAGCGGAGATAGTAGTAGGTTTTAATCCCTCTTTTCCATCCATGTATATACATTTGGTGAAGCCGTTTGCCACTCACATCAGCAAAATACAAATTCAGCGATTGGGCCATGTCAATCCATTTTTGTCTTCTAGAACCACATTCAATCAGCCACTCGGGCTGAATCTCAAAAGCTGTAGGAAATAGCTTCTTTATATCTTCCGGAATGCGCTCGATTTCTGCAATCGATCCATCAAAATATTTCAGATCATCTACCATTTCCTCATCCCACAAACCCTGCTTTTTCAGCGCCTGGACAAGGTAAGGATTGATAATGGTAAACTCTCCAGACAGGTTGGATTTGGCATAAAGATGTTTATAGAAGGGTTCAATAGAGGAAGTCACGCCAATAATGTTTGCGATTGTTGCGGTAGGCGCAATGGCCATGGTGTTGCTATTACGCATGCCATATTTTTTAACATGTTCTCGCACAAAGTCCCAGTCCATGGAAGAAGAAGTGTCTATCTCACAAAACTCTCCTCGCTCTTTTATCAAAAGCTCGAGAGTATCGATAGGTAAAAGGCCCCGCTTCCATTTCGATCCTTCATAACTAGAGTAGACTCCCCGTTCTTTTGCAAGCTCGCTGGAGGCCAAAATGGCATAGTAAGAGAGCATTTCCATGCTCTTGTCTGCAAACTCTACAGCTTGATGAGAAGCGTAGCTGATGTTTCGGATAGCAAGGGCATCTTGGAACCCCATGAGACCAAGGCCAATAGGACGGTGACGCAAATTCGCATTTTTTGCATCTTCAATGGGATAGAAATTTATATCGATCACGTTGTCGAGCATGCGAATGGCGGTGCGGACTGTCTGTTGCAGTTGCACTTCATTGAGACCAGAAGAGGTCATGTGCTTCACTAAATTAACAGAGCCCAGATTACAAACCGCGGTTTCATCTCGCGACGTATTGAGCGTAATTTCTGTACACAAATTCGAGTTATGAATGACGCCCACATGATCTTGCGGTGAGCGAATATTGCAAGGGTCTTTGAAGGTAATCCATGGGTGGCCAGTTTCGAATAGCATGCTCAGCATTTTACGCCACAAATCCATAGCCTGAATTTGTTTATAGCGGCAGAGTTTTCCAGCAAGTGCTTGCTTTTCATATTCAACATATGCCTTTTCGAAGGCTTTGCCATACAGGTCGTGTAGATCGGGCACCTCATCGGGGCTAAACAAAGTCCACGTGCCTTCGCAGAGCACACGTTTCATAAAAAGGTCGGGCACCCAATTTGCTGTGTTAATATCGTGCGTTCGTCTTCTTTCATCCCCAGTGTTTTTGCGCAGCTCCAAGAAATCTTCAATGTCTAAATGCCAAACCTCTAAATAAGCACAAAGCGCGCCTTTCCGTTTACCTCCTTGGTTTACAGCAACTGCTGTATCGTTCGAGACCTTGATAAAGGGGATGATGCCCTGACTTTCGCCATTCGTTCCCTGAATGCGAGCTCCGGTCGCACGCACATAGGTCCAATCATTGCCAAGTCCTCCTGCCCACTTAGAAAGCTGCGCATTATCTCCAATAACCTTGAAAATATTATGTAAGTCATCCTGAATCGTCGATAAGTAGCAGGAACTTAGTTGAGAATGCATTGTGCCCGAATTGAACAGTGTGGGCGTACTAGAAATAAAATAAAATTGTGATAAGAGGTCATAGAATTCAATGGCGCGCCTGTTTTTCTCCTTTTCATTGACAGCAAGCCCCATGGCAACCCGCATCCAAAATAGCTGTGGTGTTTCTAAGCGCTTATGATTGTGATGAATAAAATAGCGATCATAAAGCGTTTGCATCCCTAAATACAAAATAGCTTTGTCTCGCTCTATTTGAAGCGCCTCGCTTAAAATTTCCAAATCAAATTCGATGAGCTGAGGAGAAAGCCGTTTGATAGCAATGCCCTTTTTAATGTACTGCTTAAAATACGTTTTCTGTTTTTGCTCGACATCGTCATCAAAAATGGAGGTGGAAAGAGCTTCTTTAAACCCTTTATCGCGCAGCAAACTGGCTGCAACATTGGAGTAGGCGGGCTCTTTTTCAATGAGCGCTTTTGCTGCCATAATGCAGGCAGTATCTATTTCTCCTACGGGCATCTCGTCATAAAAGTTGCTCAGTGTGTGTTTTAAAAGGGTTTCTATGCAAACCTCTTCTTTGTACTCCTCGCATGCTTTGGATAGATGCGCTCTAATAGTGGATTTAGAGATTTTTTCTAAGCTCTCATCGGGGAGTTTTATGGTGAATATTTCCTCACTTGAGGAGGAAGGCGTAGTGAACTGCTGTCCTTTGTTAGCACGCTCGAGAATGTAGGCCTTTGCTAGAAGAAAGTGTCCTTCTTCCATCAAGACCTCTTCAATAAGATCTTGAATATGGTGGATATGAATAGAAGGATTTTTTCTGGCGAGCGCGAGCGTTTTTTTCACAACAGCCGCTGTTAAGAGGTTGATGTTGTCGATTTGCCCCTCTTGTTGATAATTTGCAAAAAGCCTGTGCAGAGCATGGGTAATTTTTATGGGGTTAAAGCGAATAGGCAAGGTGTGGTTGTTACGGTAGATTTTGATATTGCGTGGATCTTCTTCTCTCAATAGTTTGTGCTGATCCCTGTAGATGATGTATCCCCGAGCGACATCCAAAAAACCTTCTTTCATCAAGGTAACTTCTACCAGGTCTTGTATCCCTTCTACAGAAATAGATACATCTTTTTCTGCAAGCTGGAGAATTTTTTCTGTGACAAGATGGGCGAGTCTCTCTATGGTGTTTGCAAGGTCTTTGTCCAAAGCCTCCTTTTTGGCAAGCTTTTTCACATCTCGAAATGCCATTTCAATCGCTGTTTGAATGCGCTGTTTGGAAAAAGGAGCCAAGGTGCCATTTCTTTTAACAATGTTAATTAGGTCTAAGTTAGGCGCGCATTGCACGCCATTACTTACTCTTGCTTGGCGGTCGTTTTGTTTTTGTTGACGCATAGATATTAACCCTTTTGATTTTAGGCAGTTACTTCTTTATTTTCATGTGGCAAGACACCACATGTTGTGGCACTTGAGCTTTTCCTATACTATATATGGTAAAGCCGTCCTTAAAGTCCAGAAAAAAACCGTGCTGTCTAAGAGGAAGGTGTGCTATGTTGGAGACCTAGAATGGAAAAGCGATGGATAGCGCGCAGATGAAAAAAATTTACCTGATTCCCAACATGATCACTGCATTTGGGTTGGCCTGTGGTTTGTTTATTATCTTTAGGGTAAGTCTGCTTAATACTCCCTTTATTCCCTACGAAATGCTGATGTCCGCAAGTTTACTATTTTTGTTGGCAGCGTTTGCAGATCTATTAGACGGGATGGTGGCCCGTATTTTGCGGGCGGAAAATGAATTTGGCGCGTTTTTTGATTCCTTGGCGGATGCTATTTCTTTTGGCGTTGCTCCTTCTGTGTTGTTACTGAAGACTTTTGCTTTAGAGCACACGTCCACTTTAGCTTTTTTTGCTATTTTAGGTGCGATGCTCTATTCCATCTGTGGCGTTTTGCGGTTGGTGCGGTTCAATGTGAAGGCAGGAGAAGTGAAAGGAGACAGCGCAGCGCAGCTGCAGCATAAGCGTTTGTTTACTGGCCTGCCAATCCCAGCAGGAGCGGCTGTTGTCATTTCGACAACGCTTTTTTTGCATTCTCCTTTTATTCCTTATGTAAAAATGAGCGCTGCTTGCCGCACTATTGTTTTATCGTTGATAATGCTCCTTGTTGGCTATTTAATGATTAGTCGCTGGCAGTTTCCCAGTTTAAAGACGCTAAATGTAAGGGTGTCTGCTTATCATTTAGTTTTTCTCTCTGTCATTTTAGCCATTTGCTTGCTGTATGGTATTTTGTACTATTTTCCTTTGATTTTTTTTCTGCTGTCGATGGCCTATGTGGTTACAGGCTCTATTATGAACATTTGCCATTTGTGTAAGCGTCCATGACCTTTGTGCTTTGCATTATCCTTGCCTTTGTGATTTTCTTTTGGATAAAAGAGCATTTAGCGCACGTAAAGCTAAAAGTAGAGTGCGGGTGTATCCAGGCGAAACTGCAAGAGGCATACCAAAAGGTAGAAGAAAAAAATAACATAGAAAAGCATATGAAAGAGACGTTTCAGGCGCTTTCTTACGATATGCTTGAGAAAAATCACCAAACTTTTCTGGGGCTTGCGAAAGAGACGTTTGCGAAGTCGGAGCAACAAAATTTGCAGTACTTAGAAAAAAAAGAAGCTTCTATTGCCCAGCTTCTAAACCCTGTGAAGGAGACGTTGTCTAAATTAGAGGTGGGAATTCAAACGGTAGAAAAAGAGCGCAAATCAGAGCAGACAGGGCTAAAAGAGCAAATGCAGGCGATGATAGAAGCAGAAAAAGCCCTTAAAGAAGAGACTGCGTGCTTAGTCAAGGCGTTAAGATCGCCAACGACTGGGGGAAAGTGGGGGGAGCTGCAGCTGCGGCGTGTAATAGAGCTGGCGGGCATGATTGAGCACTGCGATTTTGAAGAGCAAGTTTCTATAGCCTCTGCAGAAGGGGGAGGAATGCGGCCCGATGTGATTGTCCATCTGCCTGATGACAAAAAGGTAGTTGTGGATGCAAAAACCCCTTTTACCTCGTATTTCGAAGCGATGCAGACCACGTGTGAGAAGGAAAAAAAATCCCATTTACTCACCCATGCTCGGTTGATGCGTGCTCACGTTCAAACGCTTGGGAAAAAAGAGTACTGGAAAGGGTTTTCCCATAGCCCCGAGTTTGTAGTGCTTTTTCTGCCGTCAGATGCTTTTTTAAGTGCTGCGCTGCAGCACGACCCTTCTTTACTAGAGTTTGGTGTAGATCGAGGCGTTTTGCTTGCAACGCCCATGACTTTAATTGGTTTGCTGCGCTCGATAGCCTATGGCTGGAAGCAAGAGGGGCTATCGCAGCACGTCAAAGAAATTAGCGCCCTTGGGCAGGAGCTGTATAGGCGGATTTCCACCCTTAGAGAGCATTGGTCTAATACGGGAAAGCACTTGTCAAAGGCGGTTGATGCGTACAATCTAGCGTGTGGAAGCTTGGAAAGGCGCGTGCTTTCCACAGCACGCAAATTTGAGCAGTACCGCTTGGGAGAAGGATTAGAGGCTTTGGAAGGGGTTGAAAAAATTGCCAAGCAGCTATAAAGGGACTGCTTTGGCGATTTTTGCTATTTATCGAGTATTAATTCCCTCCGAGCTTTGCTGTTTTCTGTGGGTGTTATTTCCTTAGGTGGGTTCTTTTCTATGTAACAAATCTTTTTTCCGTTTTGATTCTTTTCGGGACGTGTAGCAATACAACCTTTGTCTAAGTAAACTCTTTTAACTTTTGGCATATTGGCAAGGCTATTTAGTCCAGTCAGACTTAAGGAAGAAACCCCTCGAAGATTAATAACCTGAACTTCGGGTTTTAAGAGGGCGACAAAAGACCTCCACGAGCAGCTAAATTCAACGAAGGTTTTTTAGCCTGGCGCCCATAAGCAGCCAGGTCAAGGTTTGCCTATTACACGTTATCCGCCGCTCTGCCTTGTTTCCATTCATCAAAACAGACTGGTTTGATGTTATAGATAGCTATATTACCGATATGAAGACTAGCAAGCTCTTGCTCCACTAACTTTATAAATTTTTCTCTGTCTGATGATTTAATGTTGTCACGAGACCAATCTTCAATTGTCCGAATCAGATCATCTCCATGAAGCTTACTTTCCACAACTAAGTGCACTATAATTTTTAGCTTTTTATCAAACTTCATTTGAAATAAATTAGGCTCTCCTAGCAAATTTCTAGTTAATTTATAGTGTGCAGAGGATCTCTCATATGCCCAAATAAATACATCTCTCATTAGCTCTATTTTATTTAACTCATAGATAGCAAGCAACCCACTAATATAATCATTTTTAGGCACATCAATAAAAGACAAAGGAGACAAATTATTTCTTATTAACGGAATATTAGCTGTCAAGCGAGATACTCGCTTGTTAACATCTTCAAATGGTTGTAGATACGGTAAATGTACCATTGAAAAAAATGCCTGTTCAAAAGGATCAATTATTTTTGCTGCTGTATCTATAATACGAACAAAACATTCTTCTATTAACTGGGGTATCTCTAGAGGATGATAAACTGTACGTCCTATTCCTACTGGGATTTGCCTTAATTGCCCTCTAGCCTTTGGATTTGCTAGTAAATTATTAGACAATAAACCATGAATATTCAAAACAACATATTTACTAAATTTAAGATCGTTGGCACACTCAACCATAAACTCAATGGCAGCTTTATGGTTCATTATCATTTGCGTTTCAAATGCTGTTTTAGTATCTGCCTGCGCCCCAAACTCAATTAAGCGCTCTGTTTCTAATAGCGAATACGTATTACCTTCAAGTCGACTAGAGTTCCAAGATAAATCAATTAACAAACGATGCAAAATCTGTTTAATATAAGTACCCGCTTCAAGCTCATGTTCAAACTGCTGACCTTGTTGTTTCAAATGAGCACGTTCTATTTGCGTCAAATAATATGTAATATTTGGCTCATAGTCATATAGGAAGTTGCGATTGTAAGCTACCGGATCACGTTTTTGAATTGCTTGGTTAACATGCTTTTTTAAAGATTGAGCCTCTGCGGAAAGTTTTAACAATGAGTCATTTTGTATGGGATAATAGCGAGTGGCATTTTTTTTACCCTTTGACTCTATTTTTTTTGCTTCTTTTAAAGCGGACAAGCGTCTAAGTAAAGTCCGCTGCGATATAGGAATCGGCAATTGCCTGCTTATCTCCGCAATTTGCACACCAGTAGCATATTTAGCAATAATATCTAATATGTGCTGCAATTCTTCATTTATCTCTAATTTAGACATACCGTCACTCTTTACGCCATTTACGCCATTTTTGGTGTAGTCTACGCCATTTGCATCACTTTTGCAACATTTTTTCCTAAAATTAACATCCTGAAGCTTATATTGTTATGTTCAGCGTATCCTTGCAGTTAGGATATTTGTAACTTTAGGGACATGGAAATGCAATTCATACTGCACCTACCATACCCTATTAGTGACGATTTTTGACACTTTTAGGACATAGCCATACAGCATCACTGTTAATCGATTATGGTGCTTTTCGATAATAAGCTTTGCATGTTCCTAGAATCATGGTTTTCGTGATATTAGCGTCATGGTGAGCCCAATTAGGAAATCTCATTTTAAATTAAAGTATGTTTTGAGCAATTTATATTGAATATACCTGGGTCTCATTATATCATAAATAGTAAATAAAGCTCCCATTCCGCACCAAAGAGAGGAATTCGTAAAATATTCTAAAAATCAAGCCGAATCATCAAGAGGGTTTTCCATTTAAATATAACATTAGCTAGAATCTTTCCTTACATATAGAGGAGGGA
>JAUIKQ010000070.1 GCA_030430655.1 Chlamydiia bacterium | reverse complement strand
TAGAATTCGAGCTGGGAACAACCCTGCAGATAGACCATGGAGAAGCTGACATAGTCGTAGATGGTAAGCGAACTAAGGGCTATCTGTTTGTCGCAAGCGTACCAGGCGCTGCATTGCGTTACTGTCAAATTTACCCGACGAAGGCAAGCGAATCCTGGGGTGCATTCCACGAAAAAGCCTTTAACTTTTTTGGAGGAATATTTGAACACATCATCTGCGATAACGACAGCGTACTTGTAAAAAAAATTATAGGCAGAGATCGCGATCAAACAAGCTTTTCAATCCAGCTCGAAGAACACTACGGAATCCAAAGTCACTTTTGCAGTGCAGGATCCGGAAACGAAAAAGGAGCTGTAGAAAACAGCGTTGGCTATTGCCGCCGCAACTACTTACCTGGACTGCCAGAATACGACAACTGGGGTAGTGTGAATGCCGAGCTAGAAAGTAACTGCCAATGCGCAATAAACGAAAACCACTACAAAGCAAAACCGCTGAAGGAATTAGTTGCGCAGGTGCAAGCCCAGTTAAAACCGCTACAGATAGAAAAACGGTGGAGAAGGTGGACGCGTTGCCATGTCGATCACTGCCAGCTCATCACGCTTGAAAACAGCCAATATTCAGTGCCCGAAAAATACGTAGGGAGCAGAGTCAGAGTAGCGCTCACACCATTTCAAATCACAATCATCAAGGAAGAAGAAATAGCAATACACCCAAGACAATACGGGACAGACTCCCTTAACCTCGATCACTACCTAGAGCAACTCTATCGAAAGCCATACGCCCTTGGCCACAGCAGAGTTATCAGAGGGCATCAATTCCATCCACTCCAGCAAGAGATCTGGAGGCGCCTTTCGCAAAAATACACAACCAAGCAAGCCAACAGGCAATTCATCACTATCTTACAACTTAGAAGGATCTGCACAGCCGAAGAGCATTTAGAAAGCATAAAGAAAGCCCTGAGCTGTGGGGCCTGTGAGAGCGCTGTAGTCGAGCAAATCCTCAAACAAAACCAAACACCCATTGAGAAAAAACAATGGGACTATGACCTAAGCGGCTACAAAGAGCTCTGCAAAGGAGCGGCAATATGATCGAACTCATAACCCTAAAAATGCTGGGAGCGCTACAAGCATTACCAAGGCTGACTCAGATCCAAGACAAGAACCAATACCGAAAAGCCTGCTCCAAGCAGAAATACAGGACCGTGAAGAAAAAACGGCAAAAAGGCGGCTATCGCAAGCCAAATTCCCAACGGACAAAGAATGGCATGACATAAAAGCAGACATCAATCCCCAAATCGACTTTGACAAAATCAAAACTCATAACAACAGCCAATTCATCGAAGACAAAGAGAATCTATGTCTTACGGGACAACAAGGCACTGGAAAGACACACAGCCTGATAGCCTTAGGAAGAGAGCTTTGTCGACAAAAAGTCAGCGTCAAATTCCATACGGCAGCGAGCCTAGTAAACCAGCTAGAAGAAGCCAAAGCAAATCACAGCCTAAGCAAACTCATGCAAGCACTAGGGAAACCCCAACTGCTCATTATAGACGAGCTAGGCTTTGTGCCCTTTAGCGAAAATGGAGCTAGACTACTATTTGATGTATTTGCAAGCCGCTATGAAAAAGGATCCATAGCAGTGAGTATCAACCTCTCATTCGATAAGTGGCTGCAAATATTCGAAACACCAGAACTGACAGCTGCTCTAGTCGATCGATTTAGCCATCGGTGTCACATATACACTTTTGAAGGAAAATCGGCGAGGATAGCAGCAGCCAAGGAAAGCCTAAAGAAATAATTTTACAAAGCCCCCCATGTGGGGCTTAAAGCCCTGTGTCTAGTCTCTATCAGAAACCGGAGATGTGGCTCAGGCCTGAGGTAAATAAAACGGTGTAGGAATGGGTGCACAAAAAGAAAGCTTGAGTCCCAGACACTCTCACAATTAAACCGCGCTGACTCTCACTTTTATGTCGCGCAAAACAGAAAAAGGGGACTCTTTGCCTTTGAAAAGGCTAGCCCCTTTTGCAAGCCTCTGCAGCCAATGATTATGAAGAAGAAACCCGCCAGGTTGTACCCTTGAAAAGTAGAGATTTCTGCCTTGACAGTGGGGCTATCTGACATTCGCTCACGAACTGCGTATCTTTTGACGCAAGGTGTTTGTTTGCATCTCATAATCTTCTTCTTTATCCAGAGCACGTTGGTAGCGTTTATATGTTTCTGAAATGATTTCATGATCAAAGCCTTCTTGCCGCGCTTCTTCAAGCACTTGCTGGTATTCTCGACGTTTGTCCCCGTAGCGTTGCAGTTTCAGTCGCACCTCATATTCCTTTTCCTCATTCGCAGCATGTTTGTAGCATTTATACAGTTCTGAAATAGTGTTCAAATCAAGGGCTTCTTCTGCTGGTTCTTCAAAATATGCTTCATAGCGATTTTGATGTTGGCGCTTGCAGTGATGCAGTGTTAGCTGGATTAGACACTCTTCTTCCTCGCTCGGAGCATAAAGCATGTGTAGATCTAAAACGACTTGAGGATCGAAATTTTTTTCCTCTGCCTCGGAATATTCTTGAGCTTGCTCCTCACAGCTTTGCAAAGCCAGCTCTGCCTTAAGCTCCTTTTCCTTGTTTGTAGCATTTTGGTAAGCGGTGCGTAGATTTGAAATGGCTTCAGCGTCAAAGTTTTCTTTCAGTGCTTCGTTATATGCCTCAGAATATTCTTGAGCTTGCTCCCTACAGTCTTGCAAAGCCAGCTTTGTCTTAAGTTCCTTTTCCTTGTTTGCCGTCTTTTGGTAAACGGCCCGTAGGCTTGAAGTGAATTCAGCGTCAAAACTTTCTTCCAATGCTTCGGAGTACGATCGAAGATCTTGCTTAATGTGTTGCCATTCCTGACACAACTCATAGTAGTCGTTACGCTTGTTTATGTGGCTGTCTAGTTTCTTTAAGAAGTAGCAGTAAATTGTTGAGCTTGGAAATGCATTTTCTTGGACAAGGTCTATCAGATTCGATAATCCGATTTCAGGACTCCATTCTAACTGCGCTCTTGTTGATGCTTCGTCTACAAAATACTTTTTTGCTACACTTTGTGTTTTATTTGTTGTAAAAATAAATTCCGAATTTTCTACACTAAGTTCGCCATTTTCGGAATTAAGTTCTAGGACTAAAAATCCTTTACAATTAATACAAACCTTTCCCACTCCTGGGTAGATGCCCAGAAAATCCGGTATGGTGTTTGCCTTTGAAATAGCCATTTGGAAACTCCTTTATAAAAATTTGATTTGTTAGATTTTTCATCAAATAATGAAGAAAAAGGGGTATTTTAATCAATTTATGAATTTTCGTCAATGCCACTTTGCATTTTGTTTGCTTACCTAAAAAGTGCCATCGTGTGCTTGTGACACTAATTTACATTGAAGGGGAAATCTATATATGACCTTGAAAACTAACACCTAAGTATTACAGCCGGTGCTTTTGGTATGTGTAGAGGGAAAAAGCGTTGTGATTTTTCATGAAAAAATAAAAAAAATTTTTCCTACTTGAAAAAATCATAAATTGACTTAATAATTTTGTATTGTAAAATTTATCGCAGAAAAAGCGAAAAATAATCTAAAAATAATATTAGTTGTAAGTCGGTACGAAGCATTTATAAACTTGATCTTAAGAAGAGATCGTAAAAACTAAGGAGAAAAAACATGTCTTCAATAAATAATTTTTTTAGTAGTATTAATCCGTTGAACTGGCAAATTGCTGGCCAACAAAACTTGCCTAATTCAAATGTGGGCGCAACTCCCTCTTCTTCAGAAGTAGCAACAGCAGAGTCACAACCTCTATCTGAATCTGAGAGGTGTGTTGAGCAACTGTGCGGGGATACATGGGAAGTCTTGGAAAACACAGATACAACGCCTTCTTCTTCAAGTGGGGTAGGTGTAAAATCAGAGCCCTTATCGGAGAAATCTGTTGAGCTGCTACCTGTGGAGTCAGCAGCTTGCATTCCCTTAAATATCTTGAATTCTAGCGGTCTGGCCAGGATGCAAGAAAAAGAAATTTCCAATTCAGAGGAACTGGTTATTGCTGAAGATGATATAGCAATATCAAATACACCGCCCACCGTGGTTGATGCGGTAGTATCAGATGTATTGGCTACAACCGCCGATGTGGTAGCACCAGATGGGGTGTTTGCAGCAGCCCGTACAGCGTCAATAGAGACTCTCTCTACTGTTAGTTCTTTTGCGCAAAAAGGGAGCAGTTGGATCGTGTGTAAAGATAGCCATATTTTCCACCCCTCTGTTTCTAAAGATATGACACCAAAAGAGAAAGATATTTTCTGGCAAGGACAGCAAAACTACGGATTTGGACTGCGACTAGATGGTTGCTGGCCAAATGAGCCGTTAACGGGAACAGATATTCACTACAATGTCGCCGATAAAAAAGTGATGCTTTTTACTAAATGGGTAAAGGCGATCAATTTTGGAGATTGTCCAGGGGGCATTGGTGAAGATTATATATTCGAACCTGTCAGGTCGGTGCTCAATCTTTTAATCCGCAAATTGCGTCTCCCGATAGATCCTCAGACATTTCTCGAGATGTTAGTAAAAGCAGGAGGCTGCTCAGAGGGTGTTACTGGAAAGCATGTAATTGAATCGTTTAGACTGCTTTTGGATTTTCTTCACCGTAAATTGGGTGTTTCAAAGGATTCTCAAGTACTTCTTTGTACGTCAGCAGATGATCAACCATCCGATTACTGGTTTAAAGATAGAAGGGTTTACTGCACCTCAGGTTCTTTCAGAAAGGGATTTAAGAGTTAAAATCAAATAAGCTATTTTAGTTTTGTATAAATTACCAACGGCTGAAGCTGTTGGTAATTTGAAAAAGGGGTACAATTATGAGCATCAATTCGCGTTCTGACGCCCAAGCACCCAGCAAAAGATTTGTCGATTAGGCCGAAATACGCGAGAGAATTTATCCTAAAACAAATTTATAGGGCTTTAAATCTTCCAACCTCTCTTACTGATATGGAAAAAATGCATAAAATCATTGCTAAGAAAACTAAGTGTCAATAAATAGATATCTAAAAGGTTTTTTGGTCTCCGTATTAATTTTTTCTTCTCAAAAAAATCCCTTTTTGAAAGAATGGGCTGAAAAAAATTTTCGGAGGAAAAATGACAATTTCTTCAGTAGGTCAGAAAGACCAACCTAACTTGATAGAGCACGCAGACGATACACCCAGCTATTCTCTTCACCCAAACCCTGAGCTAGTAAGGGAGATGCACAAAATTGAAGGGATTTGGAAGGATCGCCATTTTTATATTACGCCCGTAATGGGAGGCGGAACAAAGGGGCTATCAGGAGATCCCGTTTATAAAGTTGTTTCCTATCCCAACCACGAAGTTGTAGGGGTGATAAAAGTTTTTCAAAGCAAGGCACCCTGCCGCCAAGAGTTTGAGGGAATTAAGGTAGTAAAGAAGATCCATGATGAGCAACCGCTGGATAAAATGGATGCCATTGATGCCTTTAAAGAGAGATGTTTTTCAACCGGAGACGACAAGACCTTTCACTTTTTGCCCCAAACAGCAGCACAGGGAGAAGGACTAGACGATATTTTATGTCGTTACATCTGGATGAAAGATCGAACAGAAGCCTCAACCAAAAGAATGCAATCAGTTTTTGAAAATGTAATTCAAGCATTCAAAAAGATACACAAAGCTAGGGAAAAACGTTTGGAAAAGGAGGAAATTGAAGCCCTTTCTAAAGTTATAAAGGAAGTCGAGGACATTTTAAGAAACAAATTCACCGTTGACTCAGGAAAGGAAGAGGGACTAAGCGACAGAGCATCTAGCCCATTGATTTCACAGACTATTGTTGATAAGTTGATCGAAACAGCAATAGATAAGCAAGGAAGTCTAAGAACAGGCTTCGAAGAAAAAAAGGAAAGCAGCTCCGGCTGTATTATCCATGGAGACAGTCACACAGGAAATATCTTTGTTGCCCCGGTTACAGAAAAAGTCGTACTGATCGATTTTCCCAAGCTCCGCCAATCTATGGGAAAATCCAGCAACTTTGATGATCCAGCGAGCTGGACAGGATGTCGGCTTCCCGATCAAGACCTTTCCCACTTTTGCTGCCGTTCACTCGATATTTTCTTGCGATCAATCTATACGGTTCAAGGCGAGGATAGTACCGCGATATTTGATGAAATAGAGAAGGGGCAGATCTCTCTAACAGAAAATATAGCAAAGATGTACGCTTTGCGGAGTTTACTTGGCGCGATTTGTAAACTTGTTCTTCCTGAAAGCAGTAGCCTGATCAACCGAATTAGTCGAAAAAATTCATTGGAATGCCTAGTCGACCAAAGAGTTGTCAGAACACTTATGGAAAAAGTGGTGGAAATAGCCCTCCCAGATGCCGAGCTTGGATCTAAACCTAAAGACATTCCGCTTCCTTTGACTGTGCAACATTCTCCTTGTGAACACCCTTTTGAACTAACCGGAAAAGATAGCATTTTTGATTTGAAAGATGACCCGGATCCGACTGTTGATCATGCCTTTACTGCAACCAATGGAGATCTTGTCTTTGTAACGAGAAAAGCAGCTTACCTATTCTCTGCTAAAGACCAAGAAATTGTTTGGAGTAGGACGGTTGAGAGCCAGCACGATGTTGCTTTTCCCGCTCCAGAGGGGAAAATTGTTTATTATGCGAACAAAGAAATTTCGGTTCTGGATCCAAAAACCAAAAATCAGTTAGTTCGTGAAACAGAACTTGCTATCCACCCTTTTTTTCAGCCCCTTGTTAGGGAAAAAGACTTCTTAGTTGTAGCTCTCAAGGAAGGTAAATACCAGCTTTGCTCTTTTGCATTCGATCTCAAACTGCGTTGGCATCTTGACCTAAACAAAGAGCTAGGCAAGGGAATGGATTTTCAACTCTTTAAGCTTGATGAGAATCGAATTGCTGTTTTTTCAGAAAAAAAAATCATTCTTGTAGATAAGGAAGGCACATCTTCTACTCTATACGAATCGGAAAAACGGATTCAATTGGCCGTTTTATCTAAAGGGGTCATACTTTTAAAAGATGGGGATAAATGCGTAGAAATTAATCCAGATAGCGATAGTAAAGGAGAACTACTTGATCTAAAAGAAAAATTTCAGGGAATGGCTATTTCTTTAAGCACAGTGAAAGGCTTTATAGCGCCGATGGCTCCTCAGCTTCGAGAAAATGGGAATCGTATTTACCCTGTTGGAATGGTTTTTCCACGTTCTTCTGATCCAGCTTCTCTCAAGATACGTTTTTTTGAACACCCTGTACAGGATATAATGGTGGATTCAGAAGACAACGTGATCATTTTATCCGGACCATCCCGCGAGTCTTGGAACGTATCGAAAAACTATATGGAGAAGGGACAGTACAAAATACAGTGCTTTGATCTTGATTGGAAGCTCAAACAGGAAACGGTACTAGATTGCCCAGCGTTTTCTTTGCTCAAAATTGACAAGGAGGGACGGATTGTTTACGCTTCCAACAAAAAGCTGTACGTCACCAAAACTAGAGAGGTGAATTCGCAAAAGTATAGCCTCCGGATAATAGGTTCAGGCAAAGAAATACCCTCACTCCCCGGGCAAACTTGGATAATCCGGCAAAAAGATGAAAAGTGTACGATTCAATGCGCAGAAACGAAAAAATACTTAGCAAAAAGCGATAATGAATGGCGTTTGCAAGACGAGCCTATAGAATACAAGATCGTGGAAGACAAAATACAGATTTCCGAATCTTGTACTTTAGAGGCAGCCCCTCTCTTGGGAGAAGGGCTAAGGAGGCATTATCTAGCTCGACCTACAGTTCCCCCTCTCTCAACTTATTATAGCCATACC
>JAUIKQ010000069.1 GCA_030430655.1 Chlamydiia bacterium | reverse complement strand
CACTAATGTTACCCGGCATTCGACGGTAATATGCTGGTAATCGTGTATTCTGTCCAAACAGCATGGCGAGGTTTATCTGCTCAAGACACTCGTTATCGCGGTTGTAGCCGTAGTGAGTATATTCATTGTGCCTAGCATAGGACGAGACTGAGGTGATGTCGTAACACAGATAGTCTTCTTCAAGAACATATTCCAACCACATAGCCAAAAATCGTTGCCGTTCATCCTCGGTAACCTCCCGTAAAAGTTCGCTGATCCTTTGGCTCACAATTGGTTCATCATATGGATGCAAACAAGAGGTGCTCCACGCCCCAGCTCTAGATAGTGCATTGCCTCTGTGTACTAGAAAATACACAAGACTCAACATCAGCTTCCATTTTTTACCAAAGTTTTTTTTTAGTAGCTTATCTAGCCCGTGTGTCCTAGTAATCTTTTCAAGTAATAGATAGGGACCTGCAATTCTAGAAGCGGCAGTGATCTCAGAGGTTGATATCACTTGCTTGGTCATCTTACATCTCTGTTTGGAGGGAATAATTTTCCCACTCTCTGCATCAAGTTTGCCCAAACAGACCTGTTTGTTTCTTGGGCTCTTTTTCTTTTTATCCCAGTAGGACCTTTCGATTGAATAAACGTAAGTGACACCAGTCTTTTTGTTGAGTCTGTAGCTGAGTTTAGCCATTTAAATTCCTCTCAAACATAGTTACAAAGTATATATTATAACTATGTATAGAAAAAGACAACCCTTTTTTTCATATCTTAGATAGCTGTTTTTAAGTTTGTTATGTTAATAGAGAAGAAAGGCTAGTTACAATTTCCGGGAATCGAGGTTTTAGAGAGAGCTGTTCGTTCAAATAACATAGAATCAATCTTTTTTTGAAGCGTTCGAACGTTCCATTTCTCTATGCGACACATCTCAGCATAGAAATCATAGGGTCTTTAACAGGAATTAACACCGTGAAATGGGTCCAACTCAATTGTCGCATCAGCGCTGCGACAATTGGCTCATCAGGGAAAGTTTCCCCGAATTGGATCATTCTGCGAAGGCTTTTTTCAGAAAACCCTTTGCCATAATCATTTGACTGATGCGACAATTGTTCTGCCATATTCGGCCCGTTCCTTCCTTAAGATTTCTTTACGAATTCTAGTTCCTAACTTCCAGTATGGTGATGGTGGAGTTTACTGTTGATGCAATAGATGTGCGAGCCTCATCAATCAATCCCCGAAGCTCTCCAACAAGGCCTTCTACTTGGGGCTGTAAAGTGGTTTCCTGATACTTTAGAGTCATAACTTTTCTCCTTTGAAAATTTGATCTGAGATCTGAACGTGCAAGCAGGTATCTTTTTGCAAGCGGTGATGTTGCAAAACTTCATCTTGGACATAACGCTTCGTAAGACCACCAAAGGTATGAAATTGGTTATGATAGACATAAAATCCACCTTTATGTGAATTGTTATTTTAAGATGGATGCGTCCTCACCGCAAATCAAACTTTTTTTTTGAATTCCTCTTTTTTGCAGCACTCTGTTGCCGGCGACAGAGTCAGACCTGGTGGCACAAAACAAAGCCCTTTCTTTAATCTCTCTAAGAAAGGGTTTTGAATTGATGAGGCTTGTTGGGCTCGAACCAACGACCCTCTCCTTAAAAGGGAGATGCTCTACCAACTGAGCTAAAGCCTCGATAAGATATGACCCCAAGGGGATTCGAACCCCTGTTGCCAGAATGAAAATCTGATGTCCTAGACCTGACTAGACGATGGGGCCACGTGAAAGCGTGACAAAGCTAATCGAAAGTTTAGCGAAAACCGGATTAAACCGCCATTAAATCTCGCTCTTTCTCTGCAAAAAGCAAATCCACTTGCTTACAACTCTCATCCGTTAATTCCTGTATCCTCTTCTCGCCTCTTTTTTGCTCATCCTCAGCAATCATCCCCGACGCCTTTTGCTGCTTCAACCCCTCGTTCCCTTTACGGCGTGCTTCCCGAATCCCTATCTTGGCTTTTTCCGCTTTTTCTTTCGCGTCTTTAACAATACGTAGCCGAATTTCTTCCGTCATCGGAGGGACATTAATGCGCAATGTATTTCCTTCAACCGCTGGGTTAAAACCCAAATTCGCCCTCTCAATCCCCTTGGCAATGGCCCCCACTGCCTGTGGATCAAACGGGGTAATGAGAAGCTGCCTGCTCTCTGGTGTGGTCACATTCGCTACATCCCGAAGACGCATCTCCGTTCCGTACATCTCAACCGTCACATGGTCCAACATAGAACTACTCGCTCGATTGGTGCGAAGCGCTTTAAACTCCTCTTTCAAGTGCGCTAGCACTTTCTCCATCTCTTTTTTTGTGCCATCTAAGTTCACTTTAGTGCCCTCCAATAGACCAGCGCACAAAGCTTTCGAGCTTTAAATTGACGCCAGCACCTTTTCCCTCGCTTGTCACTACAGAGCCAACGGTCTGGCTGCTATCACGAACATACTTTTGATCCAACAAGCAAGCCTGCTCATAAAACGCCCGAAGCTTCCCTTCAACGATTTTATCCACAATATTTTCCGGCTTTCCTTGCACTTGGCTACGGCCAATCTCACGCTCTTTCTCTTTCACTTCCTGCGGTACGTTCTCACTAGACAAATACTCAGGCGCTTCCGCCGCTACGTGCATTGCAAAGTTTCTAGCAAGCGCACCAAACCGATTGCTTCCCGCTAGATCAACCAGAGAAACAATCTTCCCTCCCATATGGGAGTAAATGCCATAGGAATGCTCGGCCTGTTTATGGATCAGCTTAACGCGCCGCAAACGAATGTTTTCACCAAGACTGCTCACAAGTTCAACGCGGTATTCGTCTATAGTAACGCCAGGTTTTCTGCTATATTGAGCGCCTAAAAATGCCTCTAGAGAACGTGGCTTATGCAGTAGCACTTCTTGACACAAATTCTCCACAAAATCTTTGAACATTTGATTCTGCACAACAAAATCTGTTTCTGCATTCACTTCTAGTAAAGCGATGCACTCTTCGTTTTCTGCGTAGTGGACACACCCTTCTTTCGCTTCTCGCCCTTCTTTTTTGACCGCGGATGCAATTCCCTTTTTTCTTAAAATATTAATAGCTTCATCCATATCCCCCTTAGCCTCTACAAGGGCCTGCTTGCACTTAGCCATACCCACGCCGCTGCGATCTCGCAGCTCCTTCACCCTCTTTGCTGAAATATCAGTCATGATTTTTCTCCCTCCGATGGCTCTCCATCCATACTCTCTGGTGCTTCCTTATCTCTCCGCTTGACGCTTTCTAGCTTCAATCCATCTTTTTTACGCTTAACGGTTTTAGCAATCGTGCTTACAATCAACTTTACGCTTTTGAGCGCATCATCATTGCATGCTATAACATGATCCACAGGGTCTGGATCACAATTGGTATCAACAAGTGCCATTACAGGTATCCCTAACTTGTTAGCCTCCGCAACCGCGATATGCTCTTTACTTGGATCGACAACAACTAAAAGTCCAGGGGGTTTTCGCATCGACCGGATGCCAGATAGATTGCGCTGTAGCTTTTCTAACTTTTTGTTCAGCAGCGTCTTTTCTTTTTTTGTTAACCCTTCTGCTCCAACCGCAAGCGTCTTTTCTAAACGCTCGAGTTTCTTCACAGATTGCCGGATAGTGCTTAGGTTTGTCAGCATACCGCCAAGCCACCGCTCCGATACATAAAACTCACCACAAAGCTCTGCTGCATCTGCGATGACTTCCTTTGCCTGCTTCTTTGTTCCTACAAACAACACACTCGTGTGCTGCGCTACAATTTTTTCTGCAAACTTTACCGCCAAACGAATTTGCTGCATCGTTTTGGCAAGATCGATAATGCAAATTCCATTGCGCTCCTCAAAAATGAAAGGCTTCATTTTTGGGTTCCAACGGTACTTTTGATGTCCAAAATGGGCACCGCACTCTAATAAATCTTTTATAGTAATATTGATCTGTTGTTCTTGCTCCAAGCCTTGTCCCTTTGTTTTATTGACACGGCATCTCCTTAACGGAAATTTCGGTCTTGGTTAAAATGAAGCGCCTGATCAGAATCGAACTGACACTAATAGCTTGGAAGGCTATGGTTCTACCATTGAACTACAGGCGCCTAAATCCCACTGGATGGCTGCATTCCCTCTGCCGCACCAGCGCGAATCAAACGAATAGGGCTCCATGTTAACGCTGCCAGCTATTTTTTCCCAAACTATTTTAACCGAACGCAACGCCACCGGCACAATAAAATATAGGAAAAATTTCACTTTGAAAATAAAATCTGTTATGTGTTAACCTAGGCGGAGGGAGTTTGGCATCCACCCTCGTATGGAGGACGGCCACTCCTTTCAGTTTTGCGGAAAAAATTTTTGATTCGGGGGAGGGTAAGTTGAAAGTTTTTTTTGTTGCTTTGTTTGCGTCGTGTGTCTTGCTTGCCGATTCTGCTTTTAATGACTTGGAATCGGGAGAATCTGGCCAAGAGCGCATTTCCCGCTTAGTCAAAGAGTATAATGCAGGTGAGCACAAGAGTTTTTTGGAAAAAGCCGACAGTCTCTACCGTAAAAAGCGGGATAAATGGCAGTATGATAAGCTCTTGGATACACGCAAACAGTTTTCTCAGCTTGTCTTGAATAAGACAAGCCAAAAGTCTGAGCCCTTTGAACAAGCAAAGCGAATGCTGAAAAAAAAGCGCGATATCGAGTTAACTGAAGTCATCACCAACCATCCAAACTTCTCTATTGTCAAGCCCATCAAAAACGTGGTTTTTTTCCTTTTAACTCCGGACGAAAAAGAAGCATTGCAACTGCTTGATCACCTTTCTCAGTTTTTCGAAGGAGAAGGAGGGGGTGAACTGCAAAAGAGACTCGTCAATTTAGATGTAGAGTATGGGCTTAAACAAAGCGAACTTTTTGCAAACACAACGCTTTCGTGGACAGAGGTGTTAGATAAGTGGTTTATACTCGAGTGGGATAAACTACAGCGAATGATAGAATTAAGCGATAAGCATGGAGCCTGCGATACAAAAACGCAGCTGAGCCTTGCGTCAGCAGCGCTCATGAAACAGATTGCCTACTCTTGCGATGAACACTTGCTGGAGCTGGTAAAGGGAATGCAACCAAAAAACGTAGCAGAACAAAAAACAAAACAGATTCTTGCTACTTTTGCCAAAGAACAGCACCAGCTCACTGCAACGTTTTTCCCAAAAGATGGTGATGATGAAGCACCCAAGGCTCGCTAAGCAAACGTAAAAATAGGTTTTTCGGTATAATTCCGGTTGATGCATGACCTTATTGCCAAAAAAACAAACCGTACCCTTTTCGTTTTTCTAGTTGCCCTTGCTTTTATCCTGCTACGCTTGTGGTACCTCACTGTTATCCAACGTGCAAACTACGTTGAGCGCGCTAAAAAACCACAGCACCGGGTTGTCATACAAAAACCAAGCCGTGGAGTCATTCAAGACCGCTTCGGCATTCCCCTTGCTATCAACGGAATAGAGTACAACATTGCCATTTGCTATGACCTACTCTATCACATCCCTGTAAGCCAGACAAAAAAGAAAAAAAAGCTCTATCCAAGAAAAGAATACATTGAAAAATTAGTTGCGATGCTAAGTTACGAGCTGGATATGGACCCTCAAACCATCAAAGATATTATTTTTAGCAAGGCCGCCATTTTCCCCCATACCCCCTGCATCATCACGTCCGACGTTGATGAACGCACCTACTACCGCTGCAAAATGCTTGAAAAAGATTATCCCGCTTTACTTGCAGAACGTAAAGCCAAGCGGATATACCCACATCACAAGGTAGCTTCTTCCATTCTCGGTTACATGGGATCCATTAACCAAAAAGAGCATATCGCCTTTATGCAAGAGCTCAGCCTCTTAGAAAGTTTTTTACACGATCATACCCTTAATCCCTTGAATCCTTTGCCCAAGGGGTTTGATTCCGTAGATGCTGTGCAAAAGCACTATCTATTAAAAAGAAATAGCGCCTATACCTTTCACGACCTTGTTGGAAAAGAAGGAATCGAAAAAAAATATGAATCCGCTTTGAAAGGCAGCGTTGGAAAAACTACATTTGAAACAGGTTTAAAGGGACATATTATCCGCGCATTGCCAGACAAAACGCTCCCGAAGGAAGGGAAAACGCTCCGCCTTGCCATCTCAAGCGAGCTACAAAAGCACGCAGAACTTCTCCTTGCTTGTCACGAAAAGTATAGAAGTAAGCATTTTAGCACCGCTGGCAATAATCACGCTACCGTCAAGCCCCCTTGGATCAAAGGAGGAGCTATTGTTGCTATGATTCCAACAACAGGGGAAATAGTGGCTCTGGCTTCTTTCCCCCGTTTTGATCCAAGCGACTTCACAGACTTGCAAAACAAAAATAAACCAAGCGCTCTAAAACACGTACACAAATGGCTAGAAGACAACACCTATATTGGAAGCTTATGGGATGGAGATCAGCAGCTGGAGCGAGAAGTCAGTAGTCTAAAAACAGAAACTTTCCAATCTCAGGCCATTTCGGTAGATTGGGACTTTTTTATCGATCACATTCTCTCTAAAACAAGCAGCGTCCGCAGAGTGTTAGACGAGCATTTTTCCTGCATAGAAAAAAGCTTATCTTTCCAAGATATATGCATGGAAGGGTTGAAGCGCTCTAAACTCGAAGAAATGGGATTCCTTGTAGATACGCTTTATAGTAAATCCGCTGGACATTACCCCAGCTATTGCCAGACGTCTCAAGAAGTCCAAGAGCAGATTGCAGATACATTAGGTAGTAGCTTGCTAAAGTTGAAAGCGTTTTTGGACCCGATCTTTTCTGCAATCCCCTACAACGATGACAAACTGCTACTACTCGACCTTTTGCACTTACACTTACCCTCTTACCTAGTCTCTGCTAAGCTCAGATCCGAAATAGGCCATTTAACCTTAAATGCGTACAGGCAGCTCTGCCAAGCTATCCTCCCCCTCTGCCAACAAATAAAACAACAAGCAAAAAACCAGTTTCACTCTCAAATCTTCCCCCTTTGGAGAGAGCATCACTTTAGCGAGTATTTAGAACAAAAAAGAAAAGAAGAAAAAACAGCTTATAAACGCCCTTACTTAGATTATCTGAATGAAAAAGAGCAAGAGTTGTTCGAAACGTTTTGGCAGCATAGTCAGTGGGACTACTTCAAAAAAATACTTCCTTCAAAGGTGAGCGCACATCCGTTAGAAAATACTTGTAAAACCATTTTTCCTCAAGAAGGACAAACCTTTTCCAGCCACTTCGTAGATGTTCTCTTAGAGTTTGTAAAAACGCTGCGTCCTTTCGCAACCTTAACAAAGCCCCTAATGGGACTTTATCCCACTTTAAAAAACACCCAACAGCCTACAGAGCAAGACCTTGCGAGAGCATTTTATCCAAAACAAGGGCATGGATATGGCCTTTCCTTTGCTTTTAGAAACTTAAGCCCTTTAGGGTCAATATTTAAAATTGTTACTGCTTATGAAGCATTGCAACAGCAATACCAAGTAAATCCAAAAAAACTAAACCCACTTACGATAACAGATGACACAGGCTTTTATGGCAAAGTAAGCAAGGACACTATTTTGGGATATAAAGAAGATGGGCAGCCCATCACGCGTTTATACAAAGGGGGGCGACTGCCTAGAAGCTACAAAAACATTGGTAAAATAGATCTAAAAACCGCTATTGAACGCTCTAGTAATCTCTATTTTTCCCTCTTAGCATCCGAACACATCGATAGTCCCGATACGTTAAATGCAACTGCGAGGTGTCTTAGCTTGGGACAAAAAACCGGAATTGACTTACCAGGAGAAGCCGCAGGCGGACTGCCACGCGATTTACGATATAATAAAACTGCGCTCTATT
>JAUIKQ010000068.1 GCA_030430655.1 Chlamydiia bacterium | reverse complement strand
GTAACGCTACTGAGAAAAGAAAGCGTGCACAAGCCATTTTGCGGGGCCTCTGAAAGTCGGTAGTTGCCTTGGAAAAATTGCTCTTTGCATGATTTGAAAGCAAAGTGATATACTCAAGATGCAGCGTTTGTCGTAAACCTGAGATTGATTATGAAGCACCAGATACTGATAGAGCCTTCCATCCTAGCGGCCGACTTTGGGTGCTTGGCAAAGGAAGCAAAGAGAATCGCAGACGCTGGAGCAGATGCTATTCATTTTGACATCATGGATGGACATTTTGTCCCTAATTTGAGCCTTAGTGCAAAGTCCCTTGCTGCAGTAAACCGCGCAACCGATATTTTTTTGGACGTCCACATCATGATATACAATCCATTTAACTACGTCGAGCAGCTGGTGGAAAGTGGGGCAGATCGGATCACCTTTCATTTTGAGGCAACCGAGGATGTAGAAGAAACATTAGAATACATCCGTAAGTGTGGTGTGGAAGCAGGTTTAGCTTTTCGCCCGGAGACCTCTGCTTCTTTTGTCCCGAAATTTCTTGACAAATGCGACCTTATGCTTTTCATGACAGTCAATCCAGGATTTGGAGGGCAGGCATTTTTGCCTGAGGTCTTAGAGAAAGTGGGACTTGCTAGGCAAATGTGCTGCGAAGTGGATAAGCAAAGGAGAAAAGAAGGGAGGGGCGCTTTTCACATACAGGTCGACGGCGGAATTGATGATAAAACCGCTGCTCTTAGCATACAAGCCGGGGCCAATGTGCTTGTTTCTGGGACCTATCTTCTAGATCCTGCCGCTGATATGAAAAATCGAATTGTCCAATTGCGAGGCGCATGAAAAAAGTTGTTACAATTGGCGGCGGAACAGGGAATTTTGCGGTCTTAAGAGGGCTAAAGAAATACAGCGTGGATATCAGCGCCATTGTCTCTATGGCCGATGATGGGGGCAGCACGGGAATACTGCGTGACGATTTGGGAGTGTTGCCCCCAGGAGATGTCAGGCAGTGCTTAGTAGCGCTTTCTAACTCTTCTCGGCTAATGCGTAGCCTGATGAATTACCGCTTTGAAAACGGAGGACTTGGGGGGCATAGCTTTGGGAATCTTTTCCTCTCTGCTTTGGAAAAGGTAACGGGGAGCTTTGAAAAAGCGGTGGAGGAAGTAGGAAGAGTTTTGTACATCCGCGGTAAAGTGATCCCCGTGACAACGCATCAGGTACGATTAAAAATGATTTTAGAAAATGGGACCGTCTTGGACGGGGAAAAAAATGTTTATCTTTCTGACCAAATTGACCAGGGATATAAGCAGATCTACCTCGATCCCCATCCTAAGGCAAATCCTCAAGCGCTTGAAGAGATCCGGTTGGCTGATGTCATTATTTTGGGGCCAGGAGGTCTTTACACTTCGGTAATTCCTAACCTATTGGTCGAGGGTGTGCGCCAGGCGCTCGAAGCAAGTCAGGCAAGGAAAGTCTTTATCATTAATTTGATGAACCGAAAAGGGCAAACAACAGGTTTTAAAGCTAGCGACTATGTGAGGGAACTCTCCCGTTTTGCTGCTATAGATACTTTTGACCATATTATCGTCAATACGCAAAAACCCAATTCTGAGCTGATTGCTCGGTATGCTCAAGAAGGGGAACTTGTGGACAATGATTTGGAAGGGAGCCATGTTATTAAAGCCAATCTCATTGGAGAAGTGAAGGCGTCTTCTAAGCATGACCTTTTGCCGAGGAATCTGATTCGGCACAATATCGATCAATTAAGTCAGGAGATCATGCAGATTGTTGATTGTCTTTGATTTAGATGATACTTTGCTCGATACAACGCAGGTGCTAGGGCGAAAGCTTTTAGAGTTTGCTTTCCTGAAAGTGCGCCCTTATCTTCTGGATCAAGCGTCCAATCTGTGGAATGTGCTTTGGCAATTGTATCAAACGCATCTTTCTGCCGATTGCGCTTGGAAAGAATTTCTTGAGCTCTATGCGGAGGGTATCTGCTATAAAGAAGCGGAGCGATACTTCAACCAGTTTTGGCGAGAAAAAGAAATAGAAATTTCTTTAATGCAAGGAGCGCATAAGACTTTGGAGACATTATTTGGGCACGCATTTTATTTGGCACTGGTTACCTCTGGAAAAGAAGAGAGGCAGTATGATAAATTACGTAACTGCGGGGTAGATTTGTCTCTTTTTGATTCCATCACTGTGGTGGATGGCGCGAATAAGGGGGCAGTGTATCGAAAACTTTTAAAGGAAAAAAAGCTAAATGCTTGTGATGTAGTGGTTTGCGGGGATCGCATTGCCCGTGATTTGTCTCCTGCAAAAGCGCTTGGAATGCACAGCGTGCACATACGCTGGGGCAGGGGGCTTGGAAGGACTGGGCCTAAAAAAGACGTTGATTATACTATATTGCATCTAGAAGAGGTGGTGCCCATCGTGGAACATTTAGCTAAGGATAGAGGAGATGATAGGAAGTAGTCAGATTATTCCTGGGATGGTCTTGTTGATTGATGGAGAAGCAGCGCGCGTGGAGTCCAGCGTAAAGGTGGCGACCCCTAAAGGGGGAGAGTTTATGCGTGTGAAGTTAAAAAAACTTATCAAGGAGAAATCTTTTGAAAAAAACTTTCCCTTAGAACAAGAAGTTGAAGAGTTAAAGCCCGTAGAACGGAATTTAGAGTATTTGTATGTTGAAGGGAATGACTATGTATTTTTAGATACGGATGAACTTGTCACGGTGAGCATTTCTAGCAAGGTAGTTGGGGATAAAATTGCGTATTTAAAAGAGGGAGTGGGTATCAAAGGAACTCTCTACGGAGGAATAGTTTTTGCCGTTGAGTTGCCTCAGTTCATGGAGCTGATGGTAATTAAGATAGAGGTATCTAAATCTGACGCTGTTATGTCCAACTCTATTAGGATGGCGGTTTTAGAAACGGGAGCAAAAATTGAGGTGCCTCCTTTTGTGGAAATAGGAGATATCATTAAGGTAAATACTCGTGGAGAATATGTACAGCGTATTTAATTTGGGAGCTTAATTAGGAAGAAGATAATGGAATTAAACGAAATTAAAGAAATTTTAGCTCTGATGGAAGAGCGTCATGTGAATAAGCTTACCTTAAAAGATAAAGAGGGCTTCGAGCTGCATCTGGAAAGGGAAGGCAAAACGCATGGCAATATGCCAGCATATGCGGCGCCCTTGCCATTTGCTCCGGCTGCGCATTCTGCTCCTCTTGCTGAGACCTCATCATCGAGCCCTCCTCCACCGCAAGAGACGGAGCATTGCATTACTTCGCCTATGGTGGGTACCTTTTATGGCGCACCTTCTCCCGATGATCCTCCTTATGTGAAGGTAGGGGATAGCGTGGATGAAGAAACGGTTGTGTGTATTGTGGAAGCAATGAAAGTGATGAATGAAGTGAAGGCGGGGAAAAAGGGCATCGTGAAAAAAATATTTCTTGAAAATGGGCACCCTGTTGAATACGATACAAAATTATTTTTGTTATCATGAAAAAGGTACTTATTGCCAATAGGGGGGAAATTGCGCTTAGGGTTATCAGGGCGTGTCATGACATTGGTTTGCAGACGGTTGCTGTGTACTCCAAAGCGGATGCAGAGGCTTTGCATGTGCTTCATGCAGATGAGGCGATCTGTATAGGGGAATCCCACTCACAAAAGTCTTACTTAAAAATACCGCATATTTTGGCCGCCTGTGAAATTACTGGAGCGGATAGCGTGCATCCGGGATATGGCTTTCTTAGTGAGAATGCAAATTTTGCGTCTATTTGTGAGAGCTGTGGACTCACGTTTATTGGTCCTAGTTCCCAGGCAATTGCCCTGCTTGGGAATAAGTCTCAAGCAAAAGCTTTAGCAAAGCAAGTCCGGTGCCCTGTTATTGAAGGATCAGAGGGTACTGTTGAGGATCTGCAGCAAGCGCTTGACGTTGCGCAGTCGATTGGTTATCCGGTTTTTATTAAAGCGGTTGCAGGAGGTGGGGGCAAAGGCATTCGCATCGCACAAGACGCGAATGATTTCAGAAGGCAATTTACAGCTGCCAAAACAGAAGCCCAGTCTGCGTTTGGCAATCCAGCCGTGTATTTGGAAAAAATGGTTGTCAATCCTCGGCATGTTGAGATTCAATTTGCGGCAGACGTTCAAGGAAATGCTCTGCACTTGGGTGAGAGAGACTGTACTATTCAAAGAAAGCGCCAAAAACTTATTGAGGAAACGCCAAGCCTTGCCGTAACCGATAAGATGCGTCAGACCATGGGAGAAGCTGCCGTAGCTATTGCAAAGCAAGCGCAGTACCACACAGTAGGCACAGTGGAATTTTTATTGGATGAAAATAACAATTTCTACTTTATGGAAGTCAACACACGCATTCAAGTAGAGCATACGATTACTGAAGAGGCAACAGGCGTTGATCTTGTTAGACTGCAGCTGGATCTAGCGGCAAAAAAACCGCTTCCCTTCACTCAAAAGGACATTACCATTACGCCTCATGTGTTTCAGTTTCGCATCAACGCAGAAAATGTTGCACAGAATTTTTCTCCCTGCCCTGGACTCTTGGAGTATTATATGCCTCCAGGCGGTCCTTATGTGCGTGTGGATAGCAGTTGTTATCCAGGCTATCGGATTCCCCCTTATTATGACTCCATGATTGCGAAATTAATTGTAAAAGGAAAGTCGCGTGCAGACGCGATTATGATTGCAAAGCGTGCGCTTAGTGAGTTTCATATTGGAGGCATTCATTCGACGATCCCTTTTCATAAAAAAATGCTAAGCAATGATGCCTTTATAAGAGGGGATTATAATTTGACGTTTGTTGATCGCTTAGTGGAAGAGGGGGCTTTGGCGGATCTATCGATGGAGCAAAAAGAAGGCTAGAGCACAAAATCTTCTCCAAAATAGGCACTGCGGGCGTGTTTATCAAGAAGCAGGGCTTTGGTAGACCCAGAGCAGAGTACTTTTCCGTCTCGAATGAGATAGCTTTTGTCAACAATAGAAATGATTTCTCTTGCGTTGTGGTCTGTTATAAGAATGCTGATCCCCTGGCTCTTGAGCTGATGAATGAGGTTTTTTACCTCCTTGATAGAAAGGGGGTCAATATTTGCAAAGGGTTCATCCAACAAAAGCAGTGAAGGGTTAGTGACCAAGGCCCGTGCGATTTCCAAACGCCTTCGTTCTCCTCCAGAGAGAGTAACAGCCTTTTTTTTTGCCAAGTGGGTAAGGTGCAAATCGCTGAGCAATTGTTGCAGGCGGTGTTTTTGTTCAAGTTTTGGGATTTTCAAAAGTTGTAAAATAGACAAAATGTTATTTTCCACACTAAGGCCGCGGAAGATAGAAGGCTCTTGCGCTAAAAATCCCATCCCCCGTTTTGCTCTTTTATGCACGGGTAACTTTGTCACATCTTGGCCTTGAAAAAGGACTTTTCCGCTATAGGGGCGTATAAGCCCCAAAGTAATCCAAAAGGCAGTTGTTTTTCCAGCGCCGTTTGGGCCTAAAAGCCCAACCACTTCTCCACGAGCAACAGAAAAAGAAAGATTGTCTAAAACTTTTCTCTTTTCATAGAACTTGACAATTTGCACAACTTCCAAAGACATATAGGGCCTCTATGGGGGGAAAAAATGAAGAGTATCAAATCCTTTGATGGTATCGTCGTCAATTTCTATCCGCTTTCCAGACATCAGCACTTGATGGTTTTGAAAGAGGCGTACATCATCGAAGCACTCTACGCGACGCTCTTGAGGGTAGTAATTTAAATAACGAGAGCAGATCGTATCAAATGGAAGCTTCTTGCAAGGATCTGGTTGAAAAAAGACCTCTTTTTTGAAGTGGCAGGATAAAGGAGACGGCCGCCGGAGGGTATCAAAATAGACATGGCCTTCTCGAGCGGATAAGAAAAGAGAAGGG
The DNA here is from genome assembly GCA_030430655.1 of Chlamydiia bacterium. Lineage (GTDB taxonomy): Bacteria > Chlamydiota > Chlamydiia > Chlamydiales > Simkaniaceae > JAUIKQ01. The sequence goes on along the minus strand of JAUIKQ010000068.1, from coordinate 2,149 downwards.
CCCTGAAGTACCAACTTATCGCTAGATTGCATTAAGACCTTGTTTATCCTCTGGTCCAATGAGAGTTTATCGCAAGTGAGTGTATGCAAAGAAAAGTGGATAGATGTTTTGCCAAATGTTTGTAGCATTGGGACGTTGTATTTGCTGATTATAGCATGTTTTGCGGATCCTGCCTGCCCAGAAAGGAGGTTTTCAAAAGATAATTCCTCGGCTACACATTCTGCAGTTTGATAGTAGAGATCGGCTTTAGAAAAGTGGCAGCGCATCTCATTGCTCGCTGCATTTCCTCTGTAGTGTGTTTCGACAAGGCCATGTATTTTATGATAACACAGCCGCATTTGTGGAGAGAAAAGCTCCCAAAAACCTTCCTGACCTATCACGATTTTTTTATTCCCTGTGCAAACAAGGGCTGTGGCTAAATTTTCTGCTGTTTGGGGGGGAAGTGTTGCCGGTTTGGAAAAATGCAATTGATAGGCAAGCGCTGCTGCAAAGCAGATACTAAGCACTAAAAAACTAAAAATAGTTTGTTTCCTAAACATTCCAGACCACTTGGTGGATGGCTTTTGCTTTTTTCAAAACATCGCCTAATTGATGCCAAGGGAGCATGGAATGGGTATCGCTTTTTCCTTTTTTAGGTTCAAAATGGGATTCAATATAGAGTAAGTGGGCGCCTGCTGCCACAGCAGCGTTGGAGAGGTGAGGGATGAATTCTGTTTGCCCTCCGGAGCATGCTCCTTGCCCTCCTGGTAGCTGGACAGAGTGTGAGGCGTCAAAGCAGACGGGAAAGTTCCATTTTGCCATGATTGGAATCGAGCGAAGATCGGTGACGAGATTATTGTAGCCAAAACAGCTGCCCCGCTCGGTGAGGATGATGTTTGCATTATTTGTGGATAGGAGCTTATCTATTGCATGTTTCATATCCCAAGGTGCCATAAACTGCCCTTTTTTCAGATTGATGACAGCGCCTGTTTGGCCAGCGGCTATCAGCAAGTCAGTTTGTCTACACAAAAATGCAGGAATTTGTAGCACGTCGCACACCTGCGCTGCTGCTCTGCACTCGCTCGGTGTGTGCACATCGGTGAACACAGGAACAGCAAAAGTTGTCTTTACTTTTTCCAAAATAGTAAGTCCTACATCCAATCCAGGCCCTCTATAAGAATGGACAGAAGAGCGATTCGCTTTATCGTAACTGGATTTATAAATAAGGGGAATTTTCAAATCATCACAGAGCCTAACAAGAAACTCTGCGCTTTTTAGGGCAATATCTTCGTTTTCGATAACACAAGGTCCTGAAATTAACGCAAGGGGATGTCCTTTACCTAGAAAAAAATCTTTTATTTTTACAGAAGAGTGACACGTTGGTGCATGCATTGCTCTACCAATGGTTGTATAGGGATTTCGATACCTGATATAGGATCATAAACGGTATCTGTTAAATCGGATAGAGGTTTTAGCACAAATAGTCTCTGGCTCCATCGAGGGTGGGGAATGTATAGATTGCGTTCACAGATAAATTTTTTCCCATAAAAAAGAATATCTATATCTAGGTACCGCGGTGCGTTTTTTTGTTTGCAGGGAAGGCGTCCATGGTATTTTTCTATGGTTTGGAGTTTTTTCAGCAAACGTTGAGGGGAAAGACTTGTAGATAGCTCAAGAGCCGTATTAAGAAAATCGTTCTGTGAGATAGCACTGATAGGCGCCGTTATGTACAAAGGGGCGGTTTGGATGCAAAGCGTGTCTGCCATCTGACGAATGTGCTTAATTGCGCTTGCTATTAATGCCTTAGAGTCCCCTAAATTGCTGCCTAAACTCAAAAAAACCGTCCTCATCGTAGGCGATTATAGCGCGCTTGGGATAAACTTGCACGTTTCAGTGAGGGTTCAAGCGCCTAAAGACTTTAAGTTTAGCTCCCTGTTTGCGTTATTTTGCAGGCTCACCTTCGTTAGTAATACCCTTGATTTTCTCAACAGTATCCTCGTCACTCAGTCACCGATAGAGGAGGCAGCCTTTTTAAAAACAATTCAAGAACCTAAAGACTAATTATTTAATCTCAAGCCAATAAATTTTTTGGCTTTAGGCAATTGTCCTGACCCTTTTGAAGAGAGAGCCATCTTCTGCTCTGGTGGGTTACCGGCACCATTTTTTGTAT
>JAUIKQ010000067.1 GCA_030430655.1 Chlamydiia bacterium | reverse complement strand
ATTTGGCGTTGCCGGCCCAGAAGCCTTGTGCCCTGATTTTGCTAGGGCGGTTGCAATGCAAGCCCGAATTTTTGCAAGCTGAAGATATTGATCAGCAACGCTATCGAGGAGGGCATTATTTTTATTCGGTAGACTTAGTGCCTCACTGCTATTAATACTCTCAGCTTGTTGAACGTTGTGTTTCGGTTGAGCGACAACTGTATTTTCAGGGGAGAAGTGAGTTGGATGAGCGGCAGAGGTGGTGGGGTGAGAAATACACATAATAAATACCTTGGTTTTGTTTTTTTATAGTAGGGGAGTTTCTCATAGAAGTGCATTTTATGTAACGCAAAATCGATACAATATAATTAACAAAAATAATTATTTCATCCATTTTTTTATTTATATTTTCGTGCAACGAAAAGCAGTTTCTTGTTAGGATGGCGGCCTCATGCAAAAACGAACGAAGCGGTTAAGCATTGCGATTGTGGGAGGGGGCTTTTGTGGTGTTGCAGCTGCCTGGCACTTGCTCCAGATCCCCAGAGCGCGTGTGACTCTATTCGATAAAGCCTTTATTGGAGCGGGCGCTTCTGGCGCTGCGTGTGGACTTCTCCACCCCTACCTTGGTAAAAACGCTTTTAAGAGCGTGGATGCAAAAGCAGCAATCGCCGAAACACAGAAACTCTTACAAGTTGCGCAAAAGGCAGAAAAGCTACCTGTTGCAAACTTCAATCCCATCTTAAGATATCCCAAAGACGAAACGCAAAAAATGCTTTTTCAAAAGCGCGCAGCGGAGAATGACGATTTGTCTTGGCAAAATGGGGCGCTATGGATTCGTTCAGCAGCGACGGTGTTTTCCAAACACTATCTGCGGGGGCTTTGGCGCGCTTGTAAGCAAAATGGCGCGCGTTTTGTCCGCACCTGTATTCAAGGAATGGACGCTTTGCCACGATTTGATATTACCGTTTTGGCTGTTGGAAAGGACATAGCGCAATTTGCTCCCAAGCTACCTTTGAAATATACAAAAGGGCAAATTCTCGTTGCAAAGAAACAAGGAGAACTTTTTACCCATAGCCTAATGGAGGAGGGGCATATAGCCTTGACAGAGACACCGAAGGTTTATCATTTAGGATCGACCTACGAGCGCCGCCCTACAAGTTTAGGTGTAGATTTATCTGTTGCCAAAAAAATTATTCTCCCTAAAATAGGGCGTCTCTGCTCAATCGATCAGCTTTCGGTTATGTCGGGAAGAAGCGGCGTACGTGTTGCTCCCAATGTTGGGCACTATCCCTGTTTAAAACAGTTGCGGCCTAATGTTTGGATCATAACTGGAATGGGGTCGAGAGGGCTCCTATATCATGCGCTATTTGCAAAGCAATTGAAAGAGGCTATAGAATGAAGGCCAAATTCTTGTTCACAGGTACTGGGTCATCTCTTGGGATCCCAGTCGTTGGGTGCTGCTGTGCATCTTGTGTCTCTCAAGATCACCGCAACCACCGACTTCGTTCGGGCGCGCAATTAACTTTGCCTGGAAATAAAACCTATTTGATTGATGCTGGACCTGATATCAGAGCTCAACTACTAAAATGGAAAATTTCTCATTTTGCAGGTCTTTTGTTGACCCACGCCCACTATGACCATGTGGCAGGACTTGATGACTTGCGGCCGCTTTACTTTAAAGAGGAAAAAGTCATAAAAGGGATTGCTTCGGCTGAGACAATAAATACGCTGCGTTACCATTATCCCTATCTTGTTGGGGAAGATAAGAAAATTTCGCTTGAAGTGGCTAAAGGATCTGGAGAGCGGATTTTCCAGGGGCTTCCTCTGACCTATTTTACCTACGATCAAGCAGGAATGGAAGTTTTAGGGTTTCGGTTTGGGAACTTAGCATATGTGACAGATATTAAAGAGTATACGCCTGATATTTTTTGCCATTTACAGGGTTTAACCACGCTGGTTATCAGCGCGCTGCGTCACAGTCGATCCCCTATGCATTTAACCATAGAAGAGGCCATCGCTTTTGCTGACCTGATCAAGCCTTCAAAAACCTACTTCACCCATATTGCCCACGACATAGAACATAGAGCGCTATCAAAACAGCTTCCTTCTTCTTACTTTTTAGGATATGATGGCTTGATTTTAGATGTGGAGATCTGATGGAAGAACGGTTATATGAGGATGTGCGTCACACCTTTTCTCGCTTAAAACGGGCTTTTCTAGTGGGATGGTACGAGGCTGTTTCTCTTAAAGAGCGTTGCAGTGAACATGTGGGTGAACTGGCTTTTTTAGCAAAAACGTATGGTTTTGAAATAGTGGGAAGGCATACCTTTCATTCGAAGAAGGTATATGCCGCCACCTACCTTAGCAAGGGAAAGTTAGAAGAAATCAAAGACTTGGCGATTGCGGCCGATGCAGAAATTCTCATTTTCGATGATGAACTTTCCCCAAACCAAGAGCGTAACATAGAACGCGTTTTGAAAAAGGCTTTGCTGAGTCGTACGGAATTGATTTTAGAAATTTTTGCACAAAGGGCGCATACAAAAGAAGCGAAGCTACAAATTGAGCTTGCTAAGACAGTGTACCAACTGCCTAGACTAAAGCGCTTATGGACCCACTTGTCTCGCCAGTCGAGTGGTGGCGGCTTTGTCAAGGGAGAAGGAGAGCGACAGATAGAGTTGGATCGGCGTTTGTTACGTAAACGCGCTGATCAACTTAAACGGGAGATCGCTCATATAGCAAAGCAAAGAGTAACAAAAAGACAAGCGCGCGTCCGGAGCGCTATTCCAACATTTTCTATTATCGGTTATACAAATGCTGGAAAGTCGACACTTCTGAATGCCCTAACGCACGCTAATGTTTTTGTAGAAGATAAGCTTTTTGCAACGCTTGACACGACCACCCGCCAATACATTTTGCCAAATGGTCTAAAAATACTCCTGACAGATACGGTAGGGTTCATCCGAAAAATTCCACATACGCTAGTGGATGCTTTTAAGAGCACTTTGGAAGAGGCGCTTCATGCAGATGTTTTACTTCACGTGGTAGATAGTAGCCATCCTTTGGCGCAAGAGCATATAGAAACAACGTTGTCTGTGTTGAAAGAGCTCCATGCAGATCACTTACCTTTGATTACTGTTTTTAATAAAGCAGATTGCGGACAGGATTTTCAATCGCTCTACCCTTTATGTAAAGAGGCGATTGCTATTTCTGCTCTGCGTAAAGATGGATTTGATGCTTTGTTGCAGGCCATGGAAATGCATTTGCAGCACTTGTGGTCTTTCTATGCTTTAAGAGTGCCGCAAAGCCAAAGTAAGTTAATTGCGTTTTTGAGAAAAGAAGGCCATGTACTGCATTTAGAGTACGAAGGGAATGATGTTGTATTCGATGTAGAGTTACCAAAAGTGCTTGAAGATAAAATTTCAGCTTTTAGGAGAGACTAAAATGCCTTTAATGATGCCAATGGAAGAAAGACCACGTGAGCGCATGCTGCAGGGGGGAGTAGACGCACTATCTAATATTGAGCTGCTTGCTATTTTGCTTGGTAGTGGAACCAAAGGAAAGACGGTAATTGCGCTTGCTTGCGAGATCCTTTCTCACTTTGGTGGTATTAAGCGTCTTTTAGAGGCGTCTATTGAAGAGCTATTGGAGGTGAAGGGAGTGGGCTTAGCAAAAGCAATACAATTAAAAAGCGTTTTTGGCCTTGCTACCCGTTATTTAGCTTTGCAGGGGCATCGGCATAAAATACAAAGCCCCAAGGATGTATACTTCTTGGTAAGAGAAAAATTTGTCGGGCAGACACAAGAGCTGTTAGTCGTTGTTTTACGTGACGTTCGGGGTTGCGCTTTTCATCAGGGTGTGATTGGTAGAGGAACGATGACAGGGGTACTGGTCCACCCAAGAGAAGTGTTTTCTTACGCCATCCGCCATCAAGCGCACAGCGTTGTCCTAGCACACAACCACCCCAGCGGCTCTCCCAGCCCTTCCAAAGCAGATCTCCAGCTTACCCTTTGTTTGAAAGATGCATCTAACATCGTAGGCATTCGGCTGGATGACCACCTGATTATAGGAGAAAATACGTACTACTCTTTCTGGGACAAAAAATATATCCTGCGGATGCGATACTAGCCTCCCATTAAAACGGGGAATTTGTACTTTATATACTCAATAGTGCCACTCAAGAACATTTCCACAGCAATTAGGGCGATGATCATTCCACCAAATCGCTCGCACGCCATCAAGCCTTTCTCTCCTAAAAACCGACGCAAGTTTACTGCAAAAAGCATGACAACAAGCGACGCTAGCCAAGAGACCAAGATAGCGCTGATGAAAAAAACGGAAGAGTTCAACCGTTTGGAAAAGACCAGGACACTTGTGATGGTGCCAGGGCCAGCAATCATCGGAATAGCAATTGGAGCGAAAATCAAATCCTTTGGAGTAAAGGTCTCTGTTTCGTGCTTTGGAAAGATCATAGTCAGAGAGATGATAAAAAGTAAAATACCCCCAGCAATTCCAAATATGGGAGGAGAAATACCAAAGAACCCTAGGACGGACTCGCCATAAAAACCAAAAATAAACAAAAGTCCAAGCGCAATCAAAAACTCTCTTATGATAATAAACTGCTGCCTTTTTGGAGGGTAGGGTGTTAATAAAGAAAGAATCGAAGGAGCATTACCAAAAACATTTAATACAAAGAACAATGTCAGTACAACCTGTATAAAATCCATAAATATTTACCTGTAAAATTATAAATCGCCCTTTTCTTGCTACCTAAATTATAAGCATGGCATAATTTCGTCTCGACCTTTTTTACCTGGGGAGGGGATGAAAAAATATAAAATTGTCACTCTTGGATGCCGGACAAATCAATACGAGTCGCAGGCCTATGCAGACCAACTCCGCCAAATTGGTTATAGCCCATCTTCAGAAGATCAGCAAGCAGATTTGTGTATTATTAACACCTGCACGGTAACGCAAGCAGCAGACCAAAAAAGCTTATACAATATAAGACGCTTGGTGCGGGAAAACTCAGCGGCAAAAATTGCTGTGACGGGGTGTTTGGCAGAAAGAGAAAAAGCAATGCTGCAGTCTATAAAAGGTGTGGACTTTGTCATCTCCAATCGTGATAAATCGACTCTCTTAAAGGAAGTTTTGTCAAGGGAAGATCTTCCGGAATTTTCTATTAAAAATTTTAATTCGCAGACACGCGCTTTTGTGAAAGTCCAAGATGGGTGTAATTCTTATTGCAGCTACTGCGTCATCCCTTTTGTGAGAGGTCGCTCCCGTTCCCGCCCACTTGCTGACATTGTGCAAGAGGTGGAAGGGTTGGTTGAGCGTGGATTTCGTGAAGTGGTTTTGACTGGGATCAATATAGGGGATTTTGATGGTGGCTTAGAAGGAAAGCACACCCTCAGTGATCTAGTGAGACATGTAGATGGGATCGAAGGACTTTCCCGTATTCGCATTTCTTCCATAGATCCAGACGAAGTAGATGATTTGCTTCTCAAGGCTGTAATGAACGGGAAAAAAACATGCCATTCCATGCATATTGTTTTGCAATCCGGATCCAACAGTGTCCTCAAAAGGATGCGACGTAAGTATACAAGGCAAGACTTTTTAGAAACAATAAAGCGGCTTCGGCAAGCGGATCCAGAATTTAGCTTTACCACCGATGTGATTGTGGGGTTTCCAGGAGAAACAGAGGCAGAGTGGGAAGAAACCTGTCAGTTGGTCGAAGAGGTGGAATTTGCAAAAGTGCATGTTTTTCCTTTCAGCGTCCGGCCAAAGACACGCGCGGCAAGGATGCCAGATCAGGTTGCTATGGAGGTGATCAACCGAAGAAAGAAAGCTTTATTGCAGTTAGCAGATCAGGTGGCCTTTCGGTATAGAGAGCGCTTTGTTGGAAAAAGGGTCGATGTGCTTTTGGAAGATTTAGATAAGGAGAAAGAGCATTTTGTAGGCCACACTCCCTATTTTCTGCCTGTGTTAGTGCCAAAATTTGGTAGGCGATCTAACACCATTGTACCTGCCGAGTGTATGAAAAATTTACCAAGTGCTTTACTTGGAAAAGTCGTATGAAAATTTCCAAGGTATTGGCGCCTTTTTCTCATTTTCCAGGTACCAGCGCTGTTTTGCCAGGAACCGAGTGGAAAGTAACAGGTTATCCTACGGCCTTTCTTTTGGATTCATTCAGGCATTCCAAGCGAATAAAAATCGCTTGGGATTTAAAGAATGTGATAAAAAAATTTACGTTTCAAATCGACTTGGCGCGTACAAGAATACGTTTATCTGGGCAGGCTTTAGAAGGACACTTTTCTTTTTTATTAAAAAAAAGTGAACGTGGAGTAGAGTTTTTTGTAGAAAAAGCCCCAGAAAACGGAGTGCTTGTTCAATTCCCAGATAACGAAAAACGGCTCTTTCAAAGAGAAGGACACCTGTTTATCCCCGATTTGCGCGCCACAAAGCCGCTTAATTTTCAAGAACAGCTTTTTTTAGGTAATCATAAAAAGCAAGAGTGGGAAAGGATACGAAAAAGGGGAGAGTTGTCTGAGTTTTTACCTCTACTTTTTTCTTTAGGGCAACACTATGTCCATCAGCCTCCCTTAGGACCTTGCTCTCTTTTGCGGGAAAATAAAAACACTTTGGAAGAAACGCTGCTGCATTTTTTTCTGTGTGGGTTTGATGCCTTGTGTGTGCCAAAGACTTTTGATCAAGAGCTCTGGGGAATCCAGAGCGTGGATTTTTCTGGTAGAGAGCTTTCTTTACTGCAAAAAGCCTATTTATTTATCCGTTCCTTGTTTTTTCAGCGTCAAGACAATACTATGCATCTACTGCCGCTGTTGCCAAAAAGTTTACATAGCGGCTCTTTGAGCGTGCAGGAAAAAGAGATGCGTCTTTGTTTGACGTGGACGAAAAAAAGAATAAAGACAGTGCAAATTTTTTCTAAGGTATCGACGCAAATCTGTTTTTGCTTTCCAAACCCTGTGAAAACATTTCGTTTGAAAGACGGGAAGGCCAAATTAAATCATATATTAAAAGCAAACGAGAAAATAAACATAAACAAAGAAACAAAATATGAAATAGATTTAATTAAACAATAGAAATATATATAATATAAGGCTAAGAGTTGTTTAATTATTTTGTGTTTTGTGAGGGGTTGTGTGTTTTCATGTCCGTTCCACGAGTCCGCTCTACTCGATTGAGGGGAAGCAAGCTGAGGTAGATGTAGCAGCGCGCGGGGAAAGAAAAAAAAGAGTATATATCTGGTCTACGGGAGGAGGGGGGCATAAAAGTGTAAAAGATGCCTTGAAATCACAAGGAGGCCAGAGGGTAGAAGTTTTAGCGGACTTAGATCTGATGACAGATCTGGTAGATGCTTACTTCTCCTCCGTTTTCCCCAAGGCAGCTCCGCAAATGCTTCGCTGCCCTGGTAGGCACGGCGTGCATTTATGGAATCAGCGGCAGATAGAGGGTGACATACAGGGTCTGGAAAGGCTTGCGGGCTCCCAAAATAAACGGAGGGGGGAGAGATATTTTCACCACCCCGTTTACTCAAGCCTTTGTGAAAAACTGCGAGCGCTAGAGTCGTTGCCTGACGAAGTGATTAGCACACAGACCATGAATCATCAAGCGATTGCGGATGCTCTCTTGCAAGTAGCAAAGGAGAAAAATGCCTCTCCACCCAAACTAAAAATATTTTTAACCGACATGCCAACAGAAGGGTGTTTTCATTTCTTTGAATCGCTAAAGAAGCTGTCTTCGAAAGAGAAATATCGACAGATTATTGAAGTGCATACTCCGCCGCCCATGCTAAAAAATGGGGAGCTTGAAAGCCAATTTTGGCGCAGGCACTGCGGTGAATTAACAATAGAATATTTTAGTTCCCTTCCCATTCGAGAAGCTTTTTTCCGGCAGGAAGATTTGAGTGGGCAGGCAGCGAAACTTAAACTGCAAGCGCATGATTTGCCAAAAGATGCGCAGCATATGGAGGGAGGATGGAGTCGATTAAGTAAAAATCGGTTTACCATGGTAAAAAACCCGCAAGGAGCGGTGGGGGTTTTTGGTGTTCGTCCTCAAGACAAGGTAGTGACTTTAATGTTAGGAAGCCAGCCGTCAAAAGACGCCATCTTATGCTACGTTGAAGAAATAAAACGCCTGGCTTCGGAGCAAGAGGCCTTAAATCGAAAAACAGGGCAGGCAAGAGCGGAGAAACGGCAGGCTTTGAAAAGAGAGGCAAAGCAAGTACGGGCGCAGATAAAGCAAGGAGACATTTCCCTAAAAGAGCGGTATTTGGC
>JAUIKQ010000118.1 GCA_030430655.1 Chlamydiia bacterium | reverse complement strand
CGACAATTATCAAGATGCAAGCTAAATAAAATACGTAAAAAGTGTAAATTAGCGTTTCAGTTAGGCTAGTTTTTGCTGATTGACCAAAAAATCGTCCATGAAAAAATTACTTTTTTGCGCTTTTATGATGTGTTTTTTTGTAATGGGTAATGCCCAGAACAGCGACAATCTTAATAAAGTGTCTTTAGCAACGGCTGAATTGACCGCTCAGTACAGTCTCACCAATGTACAGCAACGAGAAGTGCGAAAAGTAGTCGAAATCCAGCAGGAGAACCTCGAGCAGATTGCTAGTCTCCAAAGCACTGCACCTCAGGCCTACCTTGCCAAAAAGCGATCCATTAGAGAATACCTAGAAGGAAAATTAACTCAAATACTAGTGGGTCCTCAACTCAGCATCTTAAAGAAAGAGCAAACCGATCGACAAGTCATCGAGCGACAAATCCGCAAAAAGATGAAAGGCGCTAGCAAAGAGGAAGTGCAATTAGCGCTATTGGAGATGGAGAAATAGCGACTCACCGCTAAAAACCTTCCAAAATATCTAGGGCAAGACCGAAAAGGAGAAATTTTCTACCTATCACTCTTGAATTACCCAAATAAAGACCATTAAATAGTACAAAGATTCCTTTTACTATCCATTAGCTAATTGAAAATTGGTATATTTAGGCCCCTTTCAAAGGGAAAATCCCTAATCAATTATCGCCGTACAAAACAATTATCGTTTTTCAGTTATTCTACAATAGAACAACTAACTGAAGAACAGTTGGATTTTTAAAACACAAAAAATAATAGAATACTGTTGATGGATCCCTTAAAGCAAAAGTTTATTGAAAAATCGAGCGCTCTCAAAACTGAAATGAGGGCTATATTAAAAGAACATGGTTCTAAGAAAATAGATGAGGTTGTACTAAGTCAGGTGTTTGGCGGAGCGCGAGGCATTAAGATGATGGTATGGGAAACTTCACAACTTGATCCGATCGAAGGAATCCGGTTTAGAGGATACTCCATCCCCGAGTTACAAGATTTGCTCCCCAAAGGATCAGAAGGCAAAGAACCTCTACCAGAAGGTTTGTTTTGGTTGATGCTTGTGGGCGAAATTCCTACAAAAGAGCAAGTAGAATGGTTGACAGAGCAATGGAGACACCGTAGCAATGTCCCCGAGCATACTTTCAAGACCATTGATAGCCTTCCTGCCGAGACACACCCGATGACACAGTTTACAATCGCGGTGGCTTCTATGCAAACAGAGAGTTGCTTTGCCAGGCGCTATGGTGAAGGCATCAAAAAAACAGAATATTGGGATCCAACCTATGAGGATTCGATGAACCTCATTGCCAAACTTCCACGACTGGCGGCTTACATCTATCGCCGGAGTTTCCATGGTAATAATCAAATTGAAGCAGATCTTAACCTGGACTGGGGTGCGAACTATGCGCACATGCTTGGGAATGACTCAGAGGATTTTAGAAACTTCATGCGTTTGTACCTCACGATACATGCCGATCATGAAGGTGGGAATGCTTCAGCACATACTACGCATTTAGTAGGTTCGACATTATCTGATGCTTATTTCTCTTTTGCAGGG
>JAUIKQ010000066.1 GCA_030430655.1 Chlamydiia bacterium | reverse complement strand
GCTTGGAAGATCTATGGGCGTTTAACGAAGAAAAGGTGGTGCATGCCATCCATAAATCCACCATCCCCGTTATCTCTGCAGTAGGGCATGAGAGTGATTTTACTCTCACCGACTATGTAGCAGACGTGCGCGCCCCTACCCCTTCTGCGGCTGCAGAAATGGCGACAAAAGAGTATTTATCTGAGCTCCAATCGCTAAAAAATGCCAAAAAAAGGCTGCACGCAGCCATCGAGCAGAACATAGGGCAAAAAAAGCTCCATCTAAACCATTTATTACTCCAACTCAAAGCCGCCGAGCACCTTTTAGGCCCTTTTTGGCAACAAATAGATGAAATAGCAGAGCAAATCACAATGGCTGTTAAAGGCTACTTAAATGAAAGAAGGCTCACCTTGCAAGCGCAGATGCGAGAATGCAGGGCACATAATCCTATCCGCTCTTTACAAATGGCAAAAAAGCAGCTGATGCAATGGCGCTTTCGGCTGCAACGGGTTGTAAATGCCTATCTGTCTTATAAACAAACGCTTTGGGACATCCCTAAATTATACAACCTACTCGATACACAAATCCATACCCTCGTTGAGCAAAAGAAAGGACAGCTTTGTAAAACCATAGCCCCTTTGCGCTCTATTTCTCCACAAAATATTTTAAAAAAGGGGTACTGTATTCCCTTTGATGAAAACTCCCGCTCCGTTATCATGGCAGCGAAAGACATCTCCTCCAAGCAGTCCCTTTCTCTGCTGTTCCATGATGGGGAAGCAAAAGTACAAGCAAGGTAAAGATATGAAAAATTTTTCTTTTGAAGAAGCGTATGGACGCCTAGAAAGCATTTTAGAAACCCTCAACGACCCTAAAATCCCCTTGGAAAAGGCAGTGGCTTTTTATGAAGAGGCTGATGGACTGATCAAACAAGCGCAAGACCGATTGACAACGGCCGAGAAAAAAGTGGAAACGCTGATAAAAAACCGCAACGGCAGCTGTGAGCTAAACGAGGATCTCACCCCGCAAACCGCCCCGTTTCAAGCCCCTTTATCGTGAACATTGCCCTTTTTTTAAACCTCACGAAAAAACGGACCCAAAATATCGCAGCTGGCATCGTAGAATTTTTTCAAACAAAGAATATAAATGTTTTTTTGCCCGACAGCCAAGCGACAGAGCTAAATGCAGCTCCCTTATCAAAGGCCCACCTTGACCGGATTGACTTTATTCTCTCCATGGGAGGGGATGGGACGATACTGCGCATTGCCCACCAGCATCAAAACATCAAAGCACCGATCTTAGGCATCAATACAGGGCACTTGGGATTTATGGCTGATGTGCCCATTGCAAGCATCTACCCAAGCTTGCAAGATCTAATAGATAAAAAATTTACTATCCAATCCCGCCTTGTCCTCGAAGCAGAGATAAAGGAAAGAACCACTTTTGCAATCAACGATATTGTCATACATCGGGGGCATAACCCTTCTTTGATAGAAATTGCCGTCCATGTTGATGGCAACTACCTCAATACATTTGAAGCGGATGGCATCATCATTGCCACGCCCAACGGATCAACTGCCTACTCCCTAGCAGCCGGAGGGCCCATTGTGAGCCCGTATCTAAAAGATGCCTGTGTCATTACTCCCATCAGTCCTCATACCATCTCTAACCGTCCTATTGTACTTTCCACTCAAGGCGTGATTCAAATTCAGTACTTAAGCCAGTACGAACCAGTAGAAATTACTGCCGACGGGGTGGACCGATTTTCTATGAAAACGGGAGAATCCATCCGCATAAAAAAACGAAAAGAAGGTTTTGCTCTCGTCGCTTTGGATCGTCATGACTATTTTGCCACCTTGCGTAGCAAGCTGAACTGGTCTGGAAAGTTACGCTAACCCTCCCCTAATTCAGATTGATTTGCTTTTCTTGTCTAAAGTATGGTAGAATGCCCCCTCGATTAGACTTTTTTTACTCATTACCTTCAAGGAGATACTAGAATGCAAGCAGTAAATCACTACCCCCACTCACACTACCTAAGTCCACAGGAGAATGCTAATACATCCCCTGTTGAAAGCAAAGGATGCTGGCAATCAGTGCAGGATCGCATAAAGAAGCTATGGAACACTGTTTTAGATTTTTTCAAAAAAATATTTTGTTGCAAGTCCGACTATATGAAGGAAATCAAGGTTGCCGCAGAGCGTTATCGAGAAAAGCATCCAGATTGGAAAAACCAAGATATAAAAGAAATGGAAGAAACTCTGCAGCTTCTTGACCCGTCTAGGAAGATGATCGATTTATGTGCAAAAGGCCTAAATGATCCAAGCAAGCAAGAGGAATGTGAAAACAAAATTCGATTTATAATCAATGGACTTCCCGAGGGAGGGATAAAAAACGATTGCATAGACAAATTAGGAAAAAATGGGAAAGACTTTCTTCTCGCGCTGGTAAACGGGGCACCTGCTAGAGCATTGGTCAGCAAGACTGCGCTCGAAAATATGATCGAGCATGAAACAGCATTAGGGTACTGGAAATTCTGAGCATAAAGCTAGTAACTCGATGGATCAATCTCTACTTTTCCTTTAAAAATATGGTAAATCCAGCATCCGTAAGCGATAACTAAGGGAACCCCAATAACGGCGACAGTCAGTATGATTTTTAGGGTCTTTACGGATGCGGAAGCGTTGAATATTGTGATGCTATTGATATCGGGAAGCGTCGACGAGCGGAGCAGCAAGGGAAATGTACCGAGCAAAAACAAAAGAAATAGGAAGGTGATGCTCGCAGCCGAGGAGATAAAAGCCCTTCCGTACCTCCCACGACTAACTTCTCTTGGAATATTAAGAATGGCTAGCAGCACCAAAAGCCCACATGCAAAAAGATAAGGATGCTCTTGCATGCGGGCAATCATATGGGGCATGAACACAAATGTCATTACTGTGGTGACGAAATACAGACTCAAAAAAGTGGTAAAAATAGCGGGGAGCCAGCGACGGATCTGCTGCTGTAGCTCCCCTTGCGTTTTCAAAAGCAAAAAAACAAAGCCATGAAGCACGAAAAGAGAAACCCCAAATAAACCCATGAGTAGTGGATAGGGGCGCACAAAATCGATGAAACTGCCAGTGAACATGTGCTCATAGTTTAAAGGGATGCCTACAACCAGGTTTCCAAGAAGCACACTGGCGCCAAAAGCGATGATAATAGAAGACACTGAAAATACCACATCAAAAAACAAACGCCATCGCTTTGAGGTATGTTTGGAACGAAACTCAATAGCCACAGGTCGCAGAATCATGCCCGCCAAAAAAATCATTAGCAAAGTATAAAAAGAGGAAAAAATCGCTGCATACGCATCGGGAAAACCCGCAAATAGCGCTCCCCCAATAATCACAAGCCATACGGCATTCCCATCCCATAAAGGACCAATGGCATTTAAAAAAATCCTTCGATCATGGTCTTTCTTTGCAAAAAGGTGCAAGCACCCCACCCCTAGATCGAAACCATCCAAAATTGCATATAAGATTACGCTTATGCCAATAACGCAATACCACACTACTTGTAATGTTGGCACTCTTTTCCTCCGTTGGTTGCTGAGTAAGGATCTGCATAGACTCCATCTACCTCTTTTTCTTCCTTAAGCGAAGGGCCATGCTGCAACTTCCGGTTGAGCAAATAGAAAAACAAGGTTAAAATAGACCCGTAAAGAACAAAGAACATACTAAGGGACCCTATCACCTGCGCTACGGAGAGGTTTTTTGAAAACCCTTGCGTCGTCCTCATAACATGGTAAACAATCCAAGGCTGCCTTCCCATCTCGGCGGTAAACCACCCTGCTTGGTTTGCAATCACAGGAAAAAAAGGGGACACAACCATCAAGCGGAGCAGCCATTTGGACTTCTCCAGCCTTTTTCTCTTCCACAGCCCCCAAAGCACGGTAATCAGCATCAATCCCCACATCCAAAGCATCAAATGGTAGGTCTGAAAAACGACGCCCACATTGGGCCAGTCATTCGAGTCAAACGCATTTAATCCTGTAACAGGCGTTTTAAAATTCCGATAAACTAAAAAGCTCAAAAGGCCTGGAATGGTCAACCCCTTCACTTTTCTTTCCTTCATGTCTACGTAGCCTAAAACACCCATAGGCGTCGACTCTGTGGTTTCAAAAATCCCCTCTATGGCTGCTAATTTTTCTGGCTGATTACGGGCCACACCACGGCCCGTGCTATCCCCAGAAACGGCCTGTAAAAATGTGGCTATTGTTGCAACGCTAAGCCCTATGTACATAGAGTATTTCGCAAATTGTAGATGCCTTTTTTTCAAAAAATAGTAAGCGCTGATGGCAATCACCATGAACCCCCCTGTCATCCAGCACCCAATCAGCACATGAGTAATGCGATCTAAAAAGGAAGGGTTGAACACCATTTGCCAAAAGTCTGTTACTTCTGCCCGCCTATGGACCCCTTCGCCCACAATTTTGAAACCCGCTGGTGTTTGCATCCAAGAATTGGCAACAACAATCCATATAGCGCTAAAGTGCGCTCCAAGGCAAACCAAAATGGTGGAAAGAAAATGGATTCTTGGCTTCACTTTGTTCCATCCAAAAAGCAAAACCCCTAAAAAACCTGCCTCTAAAGTAAAGGCAAAAACCCCTTCTGCTGCAAGGGCGCTGCCAAACACATCTCCCACAAAACGGGAATAGCGGGCCCAGTTATTGCCAAAAGAAAAGACCTGCACGACCCCTGTAGCCACGCCTAAAGCGAAAGTTAAAGCAAAAATCTTCACCCAAAACTTTGTCAGCTCCTCGTAAATGCTTTTTTTGGTTTTCAAATACATGCCCTCGGCGATAACCAAGACAACACCAAGACCAATGCTCAGAGGGGGAAAGAGGTAATGAAAACCGATATTAAAGGCAAACTGAATACGAGATAAAAGCAACACATCCATACACGAAACCACCCAAAGTTATAATCCATGCAGCGCACCTGGAAGTTACGAATTTATTTTTTCTTTGTCAATCCGTATTTGTTTAAACCCAAAAGAGAAAAAGAATAGATCTTCATTTTCTGATGCCTTAACATAAGCGTCTGACTTTACTAACGCTGCTTGTGTATGGAACAAAAATTCAAAATTATGGGCATTTTAAACGTCACGCCCGACTCTTGCTTAGACGGGGGCAAATACACCACTTTTGAAAAGATCCGTCAAAGAGCCCGCGCGATTATCGAAGAAGGCGCGGATATTTTAGATATCGGAGGAGAATCTACGAGACCCGGCGCCCTTCCGGTCACTGTTGAAGAGGAAAAACGGCGGATCGCTCTTGCCTTTGATGCTTTGCCACCAGATGTACCGATTCCCATCTCTATTGATACCAGACATGCGGAAATAGCGGATCTCGCCATCGAGCGTGGAGCCACCTTCATCAACGACGTTTCTGGTTTTTCTTGCCCTAGAATGCAGCAGCTAGCAAAGCAACACCGCACCTCCATTTGCGTTATGCACATGCAAGGAACCCCAAAAACCATGCAACAAAACCCCACTTACCAAAAGGGAGTTGTGGATACGCTGATGGGTTGGTTTAGAGAAAGAACAGAGCAGCTCGTGGAAGCTGGCATCGAGCGCACACAAATCATCATTGATCCGGGTATTGGTTTTGGAAAAACCCTAGAGGACCATCAACAAATACTACGCTCTTTGAGAAAATTTCGCACACTTGGCTTTCCTCTCTTGCTAGGACTTTCCTACAAATCTTTCCTTTCTCAGCTGCTGAGCCTAGAAAGAATAGAGCTCAGAGAAGCCACCCTCATTGCAAATAGCTACGCTACTTGCTTTGGCGCTGACATCTTACGTGTACATGATGTAAAACTCCACCGCGATCTACGTAAAATTAGCGCGTTTTTCTCTTGTTAGAAACACCCCACATTAGTAATCTGATTTTTGTAGTTTTCTAACCCCCCCTTTTCTCTGCCGAAATGCCTCCTTGGGAAACGCCTACTTGCCTGTCTTAGGCAAAAATGAGTGCCGCTTGCTTGGATGCTAAAAAGCCTGGATAATAAAATAGGGTTATAAAGAGGAACTGATGTCTTTTTTCCCAGCGATTACTCCTTTCGTGGAAATTGTCATTATCACTGTGATGATTAACTACCTCCTCTCTTTTTTTTGGAACACGCGGTCCATGGATTTATTCCTAGGAGTGATTGCTTTTTTTCTTATATTTGTTTTATCCAGCCTTTTTCACCTGCCCATTTTGCATAGATTGATGCTGTTGATAGGCAATTTTGCTGTCATTGCCATCTTAATTATTTTTCAACCAGAGCTCAGAATTGCCCTTTCTAAATTTAGCTGGAAAGGAATGCGTCACAAAGAAATTGATGAAGTGGATAAATTTTTGGACCAGCTCGCCTCTTCTATCTACCGTCTATCAGACAAGAAAGTGGGCGCCATTATTGCAATACAACATGAAGATTCTCTAGATGAGTACGCAAGCAAAGCCGTTATTCTCAATGCAAACTTTTCTTCGGAATTGCTTGAATCGCTGTTTATGACCACAACCCCCCTGCATGATGGAGCGGTGATTATTCATGAATCTAGTCTAAAAGCCGCTTCTGTAATTTTACCTCTGGCAGAAGACACCTCGCATATTGCTAAATCTTTGGGCACAAGGCATCGCGCTGCCTTGGGCCTTAGCCAGCTTACTGATGCGCTCGTTATCGTCATTTCGGAAGAAACGGGAAAGGTCTCCGTTGCAAGAGAAGGCATTATGACAAGAGGCATAAAGATTGATCGCTTTAAAGGTATCACGCGAAGCATCTTTACCCCCCCATTAAAACGTTCTATACAAGCCCGCTTCAAGATCAGCGACTGGCTAAAGAATTAGGTCTAATATAATGAAAGAATGGATAAAAAGATTTTTATTTTACAAATGGCCCAGAAAATGTCTTTCTTTAATAGCGGCCGTACTGGTTTGGATTGTCGTTAACCAATCGCTTACTACAACAAAAACGATTGATAACCTGAGTGTCCGTGTCGTCCACTTGCCTCCCGGAAAAACCATTGAGAGCATGCAGCCAAATGGCCTACTGCAAAAAAAACTCTCCTTGACGATTACAGGAAATAAGCAACTCATTGATGAGTTGAACAGCAATACGTTAGAGGTCGTCGTTGATGCCAGGGATAAACGTGGCGAATGGATTGCTGATATTACAAAACAAAATTTACATGCGCTCAATCCTACCCTTGACCTCCACAGGGGCGTGCATGAAGTGGCTAAAGCGAATTTTATTATTAAGCTAACCAAGCTCATTACCGAAAAAGTTCCTATCATTATTACAAAACCCATAGGAGAGCCGCCGAAAGGATACCAGTTTATTGATATTTGGCCTTACCAGCTCTACATTACGGTCAGCGGTCCTGAAGATTTAGTCAAAGACCTAAAGACACGTAATTTGAAACTCACTTTCAATTTAAGCGACATTTCTAAAGCGCAGCTAGACGATATTCGTCAATACTCTTCTTCTGATACAAAAGATGTCGTGAGCTTCCTCGTCCCCAACGCCTGGAAGCAACTCCCTTTGCCCACACTTTCTGAAACGCCAATCCCCATCAATGATCCTGATGTAAAATATCTGCGAATCGATTTTCTCCGCTACGAAACACTCCTTCTTCCTTCTCCTGTGCCAGTCAATATCTATTTTCCTCCTCAATTTAACGCGTCCTTTCACCCCCAAAAAACGCATATAGCAAACACCAGCCTTGTTGAAACACGAAATGGTGTGAAAATGATCACAAAGCCCCTCTACGTAAAAGGAGTAAGTGAACTTTTTCTCAATGTTATCCAAGATATGATGGCCATTACTATCGTCGTTCCCCCGAGTCCTGAAGAGACCAGCTTAAAGTGGCAACTCAGCTTCATGCAAACGCAAACACTGGAAGACCGCTATGTGCATACACTGCTATCCGACGCTTCGGACGAAAAAATTTATGAACTACAACCTCAAATTAGAGAAAAATATTTAAGAAACCGTTTTCGCCAGTACATCAATCATTGCCAGCTTGTCCATTTTGATAAAAAAGCCTTCGATCTAGTGATCCAAAGGGAGGGAAATGCTATTCTCCTTACGGAAAAAGAAACGGAAAATAGTCAGTAAGAAAAGTGGCCTGCTCTAAAATTTGTTTATTACAACGCTCTTTCGGTGGCAATGGTGGGTTGGAGCGCCAAGTTAGCCTGTTGATAGAAACAATCGCTAAAAGGGGCGGAAAGATCACTCTCGTCACCGCCTCGACAAAAGCCGCTCTGCCAAAATGGCATTTCCCCATTGATCGATTTCCTCGACTATCCATAAAAAACCGAACCCTGGTGAAGTGTTCTGATTATTCGGCGTAGCGGAAAGTGTGAAGTATGCAGGGTCCTGAGTATTTGTTGTAAATGAAAAAGTAGGATCATTTGGAAGCACTGTTATGGTGTGTTCCTGTCGTACTTCACATCCGGTTACTGGATCGGTTGCTGT
>JAUIKQ010000002.1 GCA_030430655.1 Chlamydiia bacterium | reverse complement strand
AATCAGCTTGAAAACATCCAGGCTGAATCAACACAAAAATTAGCTCACCTGGAAACTCAAAAAAATAACCTACAAAAACAGCTTGCGGAAGCTAATGTAAACCAAGAAAAACTCCAAGCCAAAATCGAAGAAGCCATAGACAGCAAAACGCAGCTTCAGGCTGAGGTACAACAAAAAACGGCTCAACTCAATCAGCTACAAGATCAGCTTGAAAACATCCAGGCTGAATCAACAAAAAAATTAACTGACCTGGAAACTCAAAAAGATGACTTACAAAAACAGCTTGCGGAAGCTAGCGCAAACCAACAAAAACTCCAAGCTGAAATCAAAGAAGCCATAGACAGCAAAACGCAGCTTCAGGCTGCAGTACAACAAAAAACGGCTCAACTCCATCAGCTTGAGAGCAGCCAGGCTGAATCAACACAAAAATTAGCCGACCTAGAAACTCAAAAAGATGACTTACAAAAACAGCTTGCAGAAGCTAATGCAAACCAAGAAAAACTCCAAGCTGAAATCAAAGAAGCCATAGACAGCAAAACGCAGCTTGAAGCTGCAATACAGGAAAAAACTGTTCGACTCGATCAGCTACAAAATCAGCTTGAAAACAGTCAAGTTCAATCAACAAAAAAATTAACTGACCTGGAAACTCAAAAAGATGACTTACAAAAACAGCTTGCGGAAGCTAGCGCAAACCAAGAAAAACTCCAAGCTGAAATCAAAGAAGCCATAGACAGCAAAACACAGCTTCAGGCTGCAGTACAACAAAAAACTGTTCGACTCGATCAGCTACAAAATCAGCTTGAAAACAGTCAAGCTCAATCAACACAAAAATTAACTAACCTGGCAACTCAAAAAGATAGCCTAAAAAACCAGCTTGCGAAAGCGAATGCAAACCAAGAAAAACTCCAAGCTGAAATCGATGAAGCCATAGACAGCAAAACGCAGCTTGAAGCTGCAATACAGGAAAAAACTGTTCGACTCAATCAGCTTGAGAGCAGCCAGGCTGAATCAACACAAAAATTAACTGACCTGGAAACTCAAAAAGATGACTTACAAAAACAACTTGCGAAAGCTATTGCAAACCAAGAAAAACTCCAAGCTGAAATCAAAGAAGCCGAAGATGGCAAAACGCAGCTTGAAGCTGCAATACAGGAAAAAACTGTTCGACTCGATCAGCTACAAAATCAGCTTGAAAACAGTCAAGTTCAATCAACAAAAAAATTAACTAACCTGGAAACTCAAAAAGATGACTTACAAAAACAGCTTGCGGAAGCTAGCGCAAACCAACAAAAACTCCAAGCTGAAATCAAAGAAGCCATAGACAGCAAAACACAGCTTCAGGCTGCAGTACAACAAAAAACTACTGAATTAGATAAGCTAAAAAACCAACTTCAAGAATCCACAAATAGTAAAAAACAGTTCGAAGCGGAAATCCAAGCACTAAAACAAAAACAAGCCGCGTTAGAAAAGGGGCTTCAAGAAAACCAAATTAAGCTGACAGATACAGAAAAAAACCTTGCCGCAGTTAATGAAGAAAAGCAGGTTCTTCGACAAAATCTGCAAGCTATCACTGAAAGCCTGGAAGAAGCTCGCCGAAATAGTATCGAACTGGAAGAAGCACATAGGTTTTCTAACATAGAAAAAATCATAATTGAAAAGGATCATGAGCAAGCGCTAATCATTATAGAAGCGCAAAAACACATCGAGGAAGAAAATACGCGACTGCAAGAACAGCTACAGGCATTCGAAGCCCAGGAGGAAAAATTAAGTAGACTAAAAGAAGAAATAAAAGAATTAAACATTCAAAAAGAAGATATTACTGTGCATTTGAAAGATAAAGTAAAGCAACAGGAAGAAGAAATTGAGGAACTAAAAATAAACGAAGAACAAAAAGAGTTGTTGAACAAACAGTTGGAAGACCTCAAGGCCAAGCACAGCAAAGCAAATTCTGAAATAGAAGCAACACAAAAAGAAATAGAAAAATCAAACAAGCAGCACATAAAACAGATCAATGAATTAGAAATACGGTACAAACAACAAATCCAAGAGTTGAAAGACCAAGTATCCTTACATCAAAACGCACAAGTTAAGGCAGAAAAAACAGCACAAAGGGCTAATCGCCTCCGAGAACAAAATACGGAACGAATGAAGCAAAAAGACCAAATTGTTGAAACAGCAAATCATGATCGCGATATAGCTTTTCATAAACTTGAGCAAGAAGAGCAAAAAAAACAACAGCTGGCCGAAAAAATCGACCAGCTCAAGAAGCAGCTTGATACGCAGAAAGAGACCCATAGTAAGGCTATGGAAATATTAGAGCAAAAGGTCAGTTCCCTGCAGGGAGACAATAACAGACTTGGACAGCAAGTTGATGCTCTAACAGAACAGTCCGAAGAATATCGTCGGCAAGCAATTTCGCCAAACTTAAGAAAACTACCATCTAAACCCGCCACGGAAGAGATAACTCCTCGGTTGCAGCAACCAAAACAAACGCCGCAAGAAGAAACCCAAGCTGAAGAACTCAAAGGAAACCTAAAAGAGCTATCAATCGAATTGGAAAAGTCGCGCTTAGAAAACGATCGACTCAAAAACAGGATAGCAAAATTGCAGAAAGCGGTAGAGACAGCAGAAATAGAACGCACTAAAACAGCAGATGGGACAGAGGTGCTGACACTCCGTGATGACACTATCGCAGGAACAGGGGCAGCACAAGGGAGAAATGTGCATAATAAAAAGCCTAAACTGCCTGGCCGCTCTTCTGACACAGTAAAGCTGCAAAATGCGTTAAAAGAGTCGCAAGAAAAATGCCAACAATTAACTCAGCAATGCCAAGCACTACAAAACCAATTAAGCAAACAGAAGCTATCTGGAAATACGAGCGAACGATCAGCTCAAACCCTTGAAGAAACAAAAACTATCCCCAAGGAGAAAATACCTACATGAACCATCGCTTCCATCGGCCAGAGACCCCAGGCCAGCAACAGCAACACGAATCCCAGGCGAAGGGTGGAACAGCAGCCCTCAACTAACAGAGCAGTTAAGAAAAAGCGAGAGAGCAGGGGGAACGTCAACGCCAAGAAACACCAACACCTCTAAAACCACCAAAACTGACCCGGCCGCTAAGCCACCAGCAACACCAAGAAACGCTCCTCAAGCTAAAACGAGCGCGACTCCTAAGCCATCACCAGTCAAGGGATCAAAGAGCAGGCTTACTTTAGGCAGCTCTAAGTAGCAGACGACGACTTAGCCTCTTGTGTTGCTTTTTCCATTGCGGGATGCACCTCGGTGATCGCTGCGCGTAACATCTCAATCTTAGCGCCATCAACCATGCTCAGGATCACCGTCTTCTCGTTAATCTTGACCACAGAGCCAACAATGCCCATGGCTGTCACCTGATCCCCTTTCTTTAACTGATCTCGAAGCGTTTGCATCTTCTTTCTACGCTTCGACTCGGGACGCCAAAGAATAAAATAAAAAAATCCTACCGCAATCACCACCATCAAAACGGTCTGTGTAATGTTTTGCTGCTTCATGGCCCCACCAACATCTGCGAATAACGGACTTGCTAACGCAAAAGCAGCCAGAAATAAAAAAAACTTTTTCACTATCTCTCCTTAGTTCTCATTCGAAACAATAGCGCCCCTCAAGTGCAATACGATCAGGACATCCCTACCTCGGGAATTGTGCCTAAGCCAAGGGGTAAAATCAAGCGTTTTTTTTCTCCAAATACACGAGATTCTCAATATGTGGCGTGTGCGGAAATTGGTCAATGGGAACAATTTTTTTAATAGAAAAGCTATTTTGTAGATGCGCTAAATCAGCTACTTGCGTCTGAGGATTGCAAGAAATATAAAGCAACTTTTTCGGCTTGAGTTTTTGTAACAAGGCAAGCGCTTTTGCCTTTAATCCTTCACGAGGAGGATCGGCAATGACAAGGGTTGGCATAGGTAAGTCCACCCTTTCTTCAATCACTGTAGCCACATCTCCTTTGATAAGCTCAATGTTCTTGGAGCCGTTGCTTCTTACATTGTCTGCCGCATCACATAGGGCATAAGGGTTCGACTCAATAGCTATGCTTTTTTTAATATAAGGAGAAAAACAGAGAGACACAACGGCAGTGCCAGCGTATAGGTCGTAAAGAATATCCTCTTTCGTAGGCGCTGTCAATGTTAAGGCCTGTTGGTAAATAAGAGGAGCGGTGTAAGTGTTTGGTTGAAAAAAGGCGCTCGGACTCAAAATGCACTGCCAAGATATTGTCTCTTCTTTGTAGGTAATACAAAGCGTATTTTTAAGAGTAGCAGGTCCGCTGAGGTGCATCTCAAAATACTGAGTAGGACTCCCCTTGCGAATTTGTTTTAACTGTAAAAATAAAGAAGGGTCTTCGTTTGGAAACAGCCTGAGCACCGCCTCTTTAAAGCTGAGAATCTGTCGACGAGATAGCCCATATTCTGCATTCCCAGAGACAGTGAGCTGAATGAGCTTGCAGGAGCCAAAAGAGCGCAGCATAAGTGTCTGCAATGCCCCCTCATCCACACAGGCGTGGTAAGCACGTAAAGTCGTGGTTTTCCACCAATCTCTTACGCCGATCAACGCAGTAGTAAACCAGGAAGGAGCCAGGGGACACTCTTGTAAATTCTCTACCTTCCCCCGACTAAAAGACTGCAGCAGTCCTAAAAAATGCTCCCCTTTCTTGTTTTGCGAAAAGGTGTATTCCATTTTATTCCGATACTGCCAATGCTGAGCCCCTATGATCACGGGCTGAGGAGACACAGTAGTTAGGGGAGCAAACAAAGCGCGAATCTTTTCTGCTTTTTCTTCTACTTGCGCTTGATAGCGCAAATGCTGCCAACTACACCCTCCACAGACAGCTGCATGTGCGCACTTTGGCAAGGTGCGTTTAATTGAGGGGGAGAGAACCGTGGCTTTTCTAGCTAAAAACCCTCTTTTGTAGCGATCTATTTGTTGTGGAATCACTGTTTCTTCCCGAATAGTCTGGGGAACAATAAGGGATTTGCTGCGATAACTCGCAACGCCATCCCCCTTTTTGGAATAGTGCGTGATCAAAAACGGCTCCATAGAGAGCTAATGGTATAGGAAAACCCATTAGGCAATCTAGAAAAAATAGAGAAAAGGCCTTTACCCACATTTGTTGATTTTTTGCAAAGGCAATCCTTCACATGATTTCCATCAAAAGACTGTGAGGGCAGACAAATGTGGGCTTTTAAGCTAACGTCTGCTACGCGAAGCCGTCTTACGACGGGCTGAACCCTTTTTAGCCGGCGTTTTTTTCGCTACTTTTTTTGTAGGCTTGCTCGTAGCCGCTTTCCTTGTAGACACTTTTCTCACTGCTTTTGTGCTCGCCTTTTTCCCTGCCGTTTTTCTTTTCGTTGCTGTCTTCTTAGTACCGGCTTTTTTAGCAGCGGTTTTTTTGCGAGGCTTTTTACTTGCTACAACAGACTCTTTTCGATACCTTTTTGCAATCTTCTCAAGCTTAATAGTACATGTGCGTACCCTTTGAGAGGCCGCCTTATTCCCCTTGTCCGCTTTGTCAAGATCATGCGAAATGCTCTCTAAGCATGAGCGCATGCTTTTCACGGTGTCTTTCAATGCCATAACTCTATCTCCTAGAATGAATTTACCTGCTTTCTAAACACCTCAATAGTAAAAAAAACATTATTATACAACATTTTTCCAATAAGAAAGCCTTTTATTTTATGCCAAGGGCAAAAAATCGATGCTACTCTCCTTGAAAAAAGGGCTTAAAAACAGAGTATGAGCGCTAACTTGCTTGAAAAAGGCGCTTCTTTACTTTTTCTATGTGCTGTGAAAATAAATGCATCATTTTTTTTGTAAAAGGGCCTACAACCCCCGCGCCAATGATTTGCTCATCAATCTGAACGATGGGCATGACCCCCTTGTTCGTGGAGGTAATAAATGCTTCATCGCAGGTTGCTAACATGGAAAGGGTGGGAAAAGCGAAATGGATAGGACAAAGCCCATGGGCCAACTCAAGCACAATTTTACGCGTAATGCCTGGCAAAATATTAGAGCGAGCGGTAATTAACTTCCCGTTTGATACTAAGAAAAAATTGGCTGTAATCGTTTCTGAGAAACGCTGTTTTTGACGATAAAGGATATCTACCGTTTCGTTGCTTGTCACCTCTTTAAAAGCACGGACACCTCTAGCGTAATGGGTGTGTTTGCAAAATGGCAAAAACCGTTGAAAAGGAATGCTTTCCATCTTCCCGCCAGAGGTATAATACTTCTCAGAAAATCGCACTAGAGGAGTGACAATGAAAATCAAACAGGGTTTACTGCCCAAACGAATGTAATGCGTAGAAGCGCCTCCTGTTAACAGAATTTTGACTCCAAGCTCCCCATCAGGGTTGAATGCTAGCAGCTTTTCGGTAATCTCGATGAGCCGCTCTTTTGAGAGGGTGTGCTTTAGACAGAAATACTTTGCAGAGGCAAGGAACCGCTCAAGATGGTCCTCCAAGTGAAAAGGAATACGGCTGTATGTCCGAAAATACTCAAAAATAGCATAGCCACGGGATATGCAAAAATCATCTACAGAGATTTTCGCTAGGCTTTGTGGCACAAACTCGCCATCTACGTAGTAAACAGGCTCTCTTTGTTCTTTCATACGCTTTAAATCACTAACATGGGTGGATTTTTTTTCAGTGTATCGAACGCCTTAGCAAGCTCCATCACTCGCTCCTGAGAACACCCCCCTCTCTGGATCTCTAATTGAATTTTTTCTCTTTCTTGCAGCCAATGCTTTTTGAGAAGTTGTTCGATGGTGTTTTGTACGCCCAAAAGCGCCCGTTCTTTATTTACTTTTTTTTGAATCATTTCGGATAAGAGCAACTGGTCATCTACATTGCACATGTCGCTTGCTGCTGACAGCAGATCTACGCTATTGCCTTTCTCATACTCTTCCATAATCCAAACAAATAGACGTCGACAACTTTTATTGCCAAGATGCTTTGGTTGAATATTTTTACGGACAAGCTCGATAACCGTCTTCTCTTCTTTTCCCATCAATACAAGCCAACGTAGTAAATCAATTTCTAACACGCGGTCCAAATCTACATTAATGGAAGATAATGTGCCCGATTTTTTGATGGAAAACGGTCGCCTTTCTTCCTCCGAAGGCTGTATCCCTAGCAAACGCTCTGGCACAGAGAGCATATGCGCTAGTCGCCGCAAACTTTCGTGCACCATGAGGGGATGCGCCCAACCCTTCACCTGCTTAAGCATTTTTTGCAGAAATTGGTTTTTTTGCGAAGGAGAGCGAAGGTCAAAGGGGGCGCCTACATGCTGAATGAGAAAAGATAAGTAGTCCACGCTACTATTGAGCCGCTCAATAAACCGCTCTACTCCCTCTTTTCTTAACAAAAGGTCCGGATCCTCTCCTTCCGGCAGAGAAAGCACAAGCACTTCTACTCCCTCTTTTTGGAACATCTCACCAACGAGATAGGTCGCTTTCTGCCCTGCGCTGTCACTGTCAAAAGCTAAGTATATTTTTTCTACGCCAAGACGCAAAAGTATCTCCTTATGCTCCTCCCCAAAAGCCGTCCCTTGACTTGCTACGGCCAAGTTTAAACCTGCATTTATGAGACGCAAGCAGTCAATTTGCCCTTCCACGATCAAGGCACGCTTTTCTTTCGCAATACGCTGCCGGCAGTGGTGCAGACCAAAAAGCAGCTTGTTTTTCTTAAAAAAAACGGTCTCTTGCGTGTTGATGTACTTAGGACCAAAACTGTCTTTGTTTAACTTACGTCCAGAAAATCCTACCAAAAGCCCCATGCTATTTTGTATGGGAAACAAGATACGCTCTGCAAAAAACGGGCGCTGCTGCTTGTTTGAAGAAAGCAGCCCGACACACTCGAGTACGTCCAGAGAAACTTGGCTCTTTTGCATCGTCTCAAGAAATAAATCTCCACTTTTTGGGGCATACCCAACTCCAAAAGTTTGAATAAAAGCATTGTCAATCCCCCGCTGATAGAGGTAGGAAAGGGCCAAACGTCCTTCATCGCTGTGCAGAAGGTGAAGGTGATAAAAAGCAGCCGCTAGCTCTAAGGCCTGGCGCATTTTTTCTTTGGAAGGCCCTTTGTTTTCTGGCCCTTTTTGCACCGTCTCCAAAACAATGTCAAAGCGCGCAGCGAGATGTTCTGCCGCCTCTACAAAGTTAAGCTTTTCAAAATGCATGAGAAAAGCAATAGCATCACCATGCGCACCACACCCAAAACAGTGATAGTGATTATCCCCCTTTTTCATGACAAAAGAAGGGGTTTTTTCTTCGTGAAAGGGACAAATGGCTTTATACGTGGCGCCAGCAGACTTAAGGTCGATGCGAGAAGCTAACACTTCGTATAAATCCACAGAGCCACGCAAACGCTCTAAACTCTCTTGAGTAAAAACCGCCACCTCGAACCTCAAAAACACCGGATACACCGCAATTGTATAGAATTGCGCTACGAAAAGCAGTACTTAAATTTCCTTTCTATAGCTCGTAATGATGCACTTTTCATTAAAAAAACAAAAAATTCCACTTAACTTTAGAAGAAAAGTAGATTAGAATGTAGGGGGTCCGAGGCCGCATTACCTTAAAAAATATGGCAACACAAAAAGATAGTAAACAGCTCAAAAAGAAGGTGTATAAAAAACTCGATGCCTCCCCTTTCGCCGCTTCTATCGCCTCTGACTCTCTTTCAGCCTTAGCAAAAAGCCAGCAAAGTCCTCAGAAAAAAATTATTCCCTCGTCCGCTTCGAACGGGCTGAGAGAAGACTTTAAAAAAATTTTTCTTCCTCTTTTAATCGACGTATTTGAGCTACGACAAATGATTGAAAACTGTGAAAAGGAAAAGGATATTTCCGCTTTAATGAAGAAAATCTCTAGATCGCCCGAAGAGATTTTGTCGCGCCTGGAGGAATTGCAAAACGCTATCGAGGAAGCGCAAAGGTGGTGCGATGGTGTCATTGTGCAAATTGCAAAAGGTATTCAAGAAGCCAAGCAAACACTGGCTGATCTACCTAAAAAAACCCGACCTAAAAAAAGTTCTCTCATTAAAAGGCTGTTTAAAAAATGACAACTTCTCCTATGATGCAGCAGTGGCGCGAGTGCAAACAGCAGGCAAAAGAGGCGCTTTTACTATTCCGCCTTGGTGATTTTTATGAAGCATTTTATGAAGATGCAAAAGTCCTGGCAAATCTGCTAGACATCACGCTCACGCAAAGACAGGGCGTTCCTATGAGCGGCATTCCAGCGCATGCTTGCGAAAACTACCTAGAAATTCTTGTTAGTAAGGGAAAACTCGTTGCTATCGCAGAGCAAGTGACAAATCCACAAACAAAAGGCCTCATTGAGCGGAAAATCACAAGAACCGTTTCTCCTTCTACTTTCTTCTTTTCAAAAGCAGAAAAAGAAAACAACTTTTTTGCTTCTCTGCACAAAGACGACGCAGGCTACGGCTTGAGCTTGCTCGATTTATCAACAAGCACGTTTAGGGTAATTCAAACAAAGCATGCCAAGGCCATTGAAGATGAACTCCTCCTAAACAGACCAAAGGAGCTGCTGTTTTGTCAAAAGTTGTCAAAAAATCAGGACACGTTTTTTAAAGCTATCCAAGCAAGATTTCCCTGCCGATTTTGTGTGGAACCAAACGCAATTTTTGACACACAAAAGGCCTGTTTTGATCTTTGCCACCATTTTAAAGTGCACTCTTTGGATACATTTGGGCTTAAGGGGATGCATGCAGCTATTAGCGCTGCAGGCGCACTTCTCCACTATGTGAAGCAGCGGCTCTACTTTCCCCTAGATCACGTAAAAAAAATCTCCCTAATGCACCTGTCTGACTATATGGCGATTGATCGCAATACGCAAAGGAACTTGGAGCTCACACAGTCTCTGCATCCAGAGGAACATCAAAACACGTTGCTAAGACTGCTGGATAAAACCCATACACCTATGGGAAGTCGATTGTTAAAATTTTGGCTCTCGCATCCGCTACTTTGCAAAAAAACCATCAATAAACGTTTAGATAGCGTAGAAGAACTCCTCACGCATTCCACTTCTTTCAAGCTCCAAGATTGTCTCAAGCCCATCCGTGATTTAGAAAGGCTAAGCGCCCGTATTTCTACAAATCTTTCTACTCCAAAAGACCTTATTGCTTTACTCCATTCTCTACGCCCCATCCCCAGCCTCCTCCTTTTAATCACTCAGTATAAAACAGAAAATATTCAGAGGCTAAAATCTGCTATCTTTGATCCAAGTCCCCTTATAGAACGTATTGAAACGACTTTGGAGGAAAATCCTCCGCTTCGCCCTGGCGACGGCAATCTTATTCGCACCGGTTTCCATGCAGAAATAGATAAATTGCGCCTAATGAAAAGAGACGCAAAAGGTTTTTTAGCCTCCTATCAAGAAAAGCTCCGCTCCACATTGGGCATTAAGACACTAAAGATAAGTTATAACCGCGCATTTGGCTACTTCATTGATGTCCCAAAAGCGCAAGCAGAAAAACTCCCTTCCCACTTCATCCGCAAACAAACGCTTGTTAATAATGAACGCTTCATTTGCCCCAAACTCAAAGAACTAGAAGAACAGATCCTAAAAGCAGAAGAGCACTTAACTGATTTAGAACAAAGCGTATACAAACAGCTTTGTGAAGAAGTCATGTCCTATACACCTGCCATTAAAGAGCTGAGTTTAAGCATCGCAACTTTAGATGCCCTCCTATCGTTTGCAGTGGCGTCCCAAATCTATAAGTACACAAGGCCAGAAATGGCAGAAGATGGCTCGATCACTATCGAGCAAGGGCGCCACCCCGTCATTGAGCAGCTAGTGCCCATGCACACCTTCATAGCCAATGACACGCGACTTACCCCGCAAGAAAGACTAGGTATTATTACAGGGCCTAACATGGCAGGAAAATCTACCTACTTAAGGCAAGTGGCCTTGATCAGTGTTATGGCACAGTCCGGTTGCTTTATTCCGGCGAAAAAAGGACGTTTAACCATTGTGGATAGACTGTTTTCGCGTATTGGCGCTGGTGACGACCTGTCCAAGGGCCAATCCACATTCATGGTGGAAATGACAGAAACCGCAAGTATTTTGCACAACGCAACAAACAACTCGCTTGTTATCCTGGATGAGATTGGTCGGGGCACTAGCACCTACGATGGTATTGCGATTGCTTGGTCGGTTGCAAAGCACTTACTAAATAAGGGAGTAAAGACCCTGTTTGCAACCCATTATGGTGAGCTCACAGCACTTGAAAAAGAAGCGGGAGCGTTTAATTTGCACGTTGCTGTAGAAGAAGCGCTTGGGAAAATTACTTTTCTTCACTGCCTACGCCCCGGTGGAACAGATAAAAGTTACGGTATTCACGTAGGAAAGCTGGCTGGGTTGCCACAAACTGTTTTGCAAGAGGCACATAATAAGCTTGTGCAGCTGACAAAAAGCCCAGAGCCTACAAAGCCTGGCGTAGAAGTAATAGCAGACCCAAAAGGCGCGCCTACTGTGCCAAAAAGTTTTGATGCGGTGGCAAAGCAGCTTATTGCGCTAAATATTGAAGCAACATCGCCAATGCAAGCACTACAAATGCTCTTGCTTTGGCAGCAAAGGCTAAAGGATGATCAACCGACAAAGGCTCGATAGCTTGCCAAAAATGTCAGGAGTGTATCTTATGCAAGATGCACAAAACACCGTGGTCTATGTCGGAAAAGCCAAAAACTTGCAAGTGCGTATAAAACAGTATTTTATCCCAGGAAGGGATGAAAGGGCATGCATTCCGCTCCTTCGCTTGTGTGTAAAGCAGATACAAACTATTATCACCACTTCAGAAAAAGAAGCGCTCCTTTTAGAAAACACTTTAATCAAAAAACATCAACCCAAATACAACATCCTCTTAAAAGATGATAAAACATATGCTTGCCTGACCATTAATCACCAGCACCCCTATCCCCAACTGCGGCTTATGCGCTACAAAGGCAAGCCTAAAAAAGGCGTCCTCTACTTTGGTCCCTATACGAATGCTATGGCCGCCAAGCAAACTTTAGAGCTGATGCACCGTTTGTTTCGCCTCCGGCAATGCTCGGACAGCGAGCTTACACAAAGAACGCGTCCTTGTCTACTCTTCGAAATTAAACGCTGTTTGGCTCCCTGCGTGCATAAATGTACGGACGAAGAGTACAGCGGTGAAGTCACCAAGGCAGTGCAGTTCTTGAAAGGGCAAGATAAACAAGTCGTGGAAAAGCTAAAAGAAGAAATAGCGCTTCTTTCAAACGCGATGGAATTTGAAAAGGCAATGGAGCTACACACTCTAATGCAACAAATCACCTATGTCCAAGACTCAAGAAAAGCCCTTGTCCATTCGAAGATAAAAGATTGCGATGTCTTTCATGTTGCGCGCAGAGCTACCTCTTTGCTTATTATGCAGCTAGTTTTTCGAGAAGGAAGACTTGTGGGCGCAGAGCCTTATTTTTTCCCTTTTGTCGCCGATACCGACGAAGAAGCGCTACAATCCTTTCTCATGCAGCACTATCTGGAAAAAGAAAAAATTCCAAAAGAAATTGTGCTTCCTTTCCCGCTCCCAAACCTCTCTATTTTAAAGGAATTTTTTGAAAATAAGCTCCATTTTTTTGTCCCACAAAAAGGAGAAAAAAAAGCACTTGTTTTACTCGCACAAAAAAATGCTCTTTCCGCAATTGAGCAGCAAGAGCAGTCGCATAGGTCTCAAGAAGAGCTATTGCTACAGCTGCAAGACAAGCTCTTTCTCAGCAAATGCCCTCTACATTTGGTATGCTTTGATATTTCTACAACAGCAAACACAGACACAGTTGCTTCTGCTGTCACCTTCCGGCGTGGCGTGCGATGCAAAAAAACGCAAAAAACCTACAAAATCCAGACAAAAGAAAAGGGAGACTATAGCGCAATGCAAGAAGTGCTGCTCCGCTATCTCAAGCGCGCGCAAGCAGAAGAAGACTTGCCCGATCTGATTATCATTGACGGAGGTAAAGGACACCTTAATTTGGCCGTGTCCGTCCTCAAAGCGCTAGATATTATCTCCGTGGAAGCTATTGCTATTGCTAAAGAAAACAGCAAACACGACAAAGGGCTAACAAAGGAAAGAGTATTTAGCCAGCATCCAAATTCCCCTTTTTCTTTGAATGTCCACGACACGAGCTTGCAATTTTTGCAATCGGTCAGAGACCAAGCCCACAGAGTAGCTATCACCCACCACAAAAAGAGGCGATCTAAGCAGATCACCTCTTCTTTGGCAAGCATCCCGGGCATCGGCCCTGTGAAAAGAAAGCGCCTCTTACAGCGCTTTGGCTCCATTACACAAATAAAAACCGCATCGGAGCAAGCCATCCTTTCCGTTCCAGGGATTACAAAAAAAGATTACGCTGCCATAGTTCAATTCATCAGCATCGACAAATGACGCAAAACTATGCCTTGCCCTCTTTTTGTAGCTGCTCGCGAGCACGTGCCAATTTCTCTCTCATAAATGCATTCCATTCACGAACCTCTTCCCTTTCCGCGTCCAGCTCTTCTAACTCCTTTTCATTCAAAGAGTCGACTGGAAAATACGTGAACTTTTCGCTCATAGACTCTTCCGATGGGTTTTGAACCTGTTTTGGCTCAAAATATTTTCTCGCTGCTTGCTGCACTTTAGGGAAAGCATTTTCAGCAGAAGCAAAGCGTGCGTGCGAAGCAGCTATGCCACAAAAACCAGAGTAAAATGATCTAATCATACTTTTTTTCCTTCAATTTTTTTGTTTTTGGCAACTGTAACAATTACATCCATTGGATTACCTGCATCATCGTGGGTTCTCACCGTATCCATTTTCAAGACGGTCCCCCCTGCATGCTCAATAACTTCAGAGATTCTTTCCTGGTTCCAAACAGAGCATATGCTTTTTTTAGATTCATAGTAAGTAACCTTTATTCCCTCACCGCTGAATATTTTTTGCTCAGCTCCAAAACGATTCTTTATCACTTAAATTTTTGAATTTCCCAAAAGCTCACCTAGGCTCCCATCCCTGTCTAAGATCACCTAGCGTTTTGAGAAAGACCGATGAAATTGACCAAAAAGCCTTCAGGCCGATCTTGCAGCTAATCTTAGCACAGTACCTCCCACAAAAAGCAGGAATTGACAGAAAATATCTGCTTCTAAGAGTTCTCAAAATTTGCAGATCAACCCACCCAACAAGCACCTACCTATGTAAAAAATAGTTTATATATCCACTCCAACCAAGCATCTTTTCAAGCTGATGACTTTAGGGTGTGCGTTCAGTGGAGCACTGAAAAAAAGTTTGAATCTAAAACCTTTTGGACATGAAACCAAATTGTGAAAAACTTTTCGGAAGTGGTTGATGTTCTAGTCGATGGGCCAAACGCCTTTGCTCAATTTGCGGAAAGGTTACCAAGCAGTAACTTTTAAAAACCTTGACTTTTTTTAATTTTTGTTATAATATTTATATATTAAATTTTTTATAATAAAAAGGATGATATAAAAATGAATATTTCTGGAAATGATAAAATAAAAAGTATTTTTACTTACGGTTTTTTACCAGGCGGTGGCGACCTAAACGTTTCGAAATCCTATGACAAGGAACCAAGAAAAGCAGTAGCTATAAACTGCATATACGCAACAAAGGGGATTAAAGGTTCTTTGATAGACCAAGCAAAAGGCGGATTGACCGTGGCAGTTGAAGACGACATAGGGAAAGATGGCATTTTGTCTGCAGCTCTCACAAGAAATAAAAAAAATATTGAAGATAAAAGAGCCGAAAAGCAAGGCCTTGCCTTCTTGGGCGCTGATGTGGTTAATCAGGCAGCTAGTGATGAGAGCTTAAAGGAAGATGCTGAATTTCTAGAGGAGATCAGTAAAAAAGTCCATAAAACGGCTTTATTTATTTTAAATCTCGAAGCACAAACAGAAGAAAAACCAGGACCAAAAGAAACAGAAGAGGGAACAGGCTGCAGAGAAACTAGTAGAACAAAAATTGCTCCAGAAGCAATTGAGAAAGTATTGATACCTAAAGGGTCGGTAGACGAAAAAAAGATAGACGAGGAGATACAGAATAAAATCATTTTTGTTGATTCAACATCCTCGGAATTCATTTTTTCCTACAAAAACGAACGAGGCGAAGCGCGATACATCAAAGGCTTGGGACCCATCAGTATTCCAGACTACGAGAGCGTCTTGATAGAATACGCCCAAAGCCAGACCCAGACTCTATCGAAGAAACCTATTTACACACACGTAACCAGACTGTGGTAGCTAATAGGGAGTAGTCGATCAGGAACAAAACTCTGAACGGGCAAGGTGCCAAAGAAGAACACCACAAAACATGTTTTTTAGCCCCTGTGGGCGCTCAAATCTTCTGAATACAAAAGACCTGTATCTTCTGACATGCCCAGCTCTTGTCCTTCCGAGACTTTTTGCCCAGAAGTAGCTGAAGGAATTTTTTTTACTGACTCTTCCAAAGCACGGGCTATTACAAGACGCGTGTAACTTGAGTGCAAAGAGTTGACCCTTTGGCGCGCTTTTCTCCTGGCTGCATCATCAACAACGCGTTCTACTTGTGCATCATCGCAAGAAGACCTCTTAAAGTATGCAGAGAATTCCTTAACAATGGGCTTTAACTCACCAAGTATAAGGAAAACAACTCGATTCGAGTGAAAGTTGTACAAAACAGCACTTTTTTCCTCAATTGATTTACCAGAAAACAGGTACTTGTTCCTTTTTATGATTGCTTTGAAGAGCCTAGAAAAGTCGTCTATCTTGTCATCTTGGTGAATCAGTTGGCATCTTCTGTCAACCACTGCGTCAATAGCATCTCCCTGAGGAACAAGCTCTAGCAACGCAAAAACGTCATCAGAGCTTAACTTGCTTTCCTCGACAGGGGACCGAGACCCCGGCTCCGGAAAAGTCTCGGCTGCAGGCCGAACTGGTATTCTCACGCACATACTAACCTCCTTTGCAGGTTGCAAGGCAATTTTACAGGCTTACCGATTAAGAAACAAGGAAAAAAGCCCGAACTGCTATCGCTCTCTTAAAACCGGAAGCTTAGGCTATGAATTAATCAAGCCGGCACTAATCCTATTGTCCCCAAAAAACCACGCTCGCTTCTTACTAAAACACTAGCCTATCGTAATAGTCTATGAAGTACAGATAGGTGGGAATAAAGAGGCTTTCCTCATATAGGAAATCAGGATACCAATAGCTTAAATACCAAGAAGTCCAAAAAATATTTTCATTAAAGAAGATTTTAATTGGGATGTTGATAGGAGTAATTATAGAAGTATCCACCGCATTTAATATCAGTATCTTTCCATCACTCGTGCATTGTAAATCTTCAGAAGTTAGCTTTTGATTTGGCTTCACTTTAAGACTTCCACTGCCCACTACTTCAGGGCTCACGTTTAAAGAAATGCCCTTGCTTGATACGAGCTGGATTCCCTCCGTCCTACCTTCAACCAGTTTACACTCTTTGGAAAGGGTTGTGGGCACATCATGCGCCATAGCAACGATCCCCTCCTTGCCAAACAGCGTCATTTCTCCTATGGCTACTGTATCCCCTAACCGAATCTGATTTTGAGAGGTAATCGTAAGTGGCCCAAAGCTTGTGAAAATTTCATTGGGCCCCACGGTAAAACCATTACAGTCGATCGTGATAGAATTACTTGTGTCATTCACGATAGAGGCTATGCTGAGCGTTCCACTTACAATACTGCGACTCGCGCCTGAAAGCGTTACAGAACCTGTGCCCGTCGTCATATTCCCTCTTACCGTGAGGATACCATTGGGAATTTGTCCAAGGGTCGGGGAAGTAGTAAACCCCGTTGCTGGCTGAAGCTCAACATTGCCATTAGCGCTATTTTGTGTCGTGTTAATTTCAGCAACGGCAATATTTGCATTATTGGTGATTTTTAGATCCCCTCCCAGTTGCAAACCGCCTGTAATCTTAGTATCCGAAGTTCCAGTGGTTTGTGTAAAAGAAAGCGCGCTACAGTTTCCCGATATCTCACAGGTGTTACAGGTGGGTATGGACACGGCTCCCAAGGGAGTCGTTCCCCCAACTGCTCCCGATATATTTATGCCGCTTTGTCCTGCGACTGTGGACATACCAGGCGAAAAGGTGATTGCCTCGGTGTAAGCAGTTGTCCCATCCATCGTTCCGCTAATCTCAATATTTCCTCCAGTCGTTGTCAGCGTGATTGTATTTGTAAGCACCACAGGCCCCTTTAGATCAAATCCGGTGTTTGATGTAATGGCAGAACCCATCTCCATTTTTCCAGCACCTAAAAATGTTGTTTTCCCATCAATCATAAAGGTTTTGCCGCTAGCTAAAGCCCAGGTGGTATTTGCCGTTACAGACACATCGTGGCTTGCCATAACATTTTCATTCCAGTGTAAACTCTCTCCCACGAAATCAATCGCTGTTGCTGTTGCATTTGTTGCTGTCAACGTTCCATCAAATGCAGTGCTGCCACCCGAAGTTTGCGCTTGCTGCTTGTACGTCCCTACCTCAACATTGCCCTTCCAGTCTACGTCTTTGGCATTAATCACATTTAGTTCTCCTAAAGGATTACTTGCATTGCCAACCAAGCTATTTGCTGTTATATCGCCGCTACCACTGTTTAGAGATAAATTTTTTGCTCCCCCAACAGAACTTGTGACCTGCTGATCAAAAAGAATGTTCCTGGAAGCGCTGCTTGTATCCAAAGTAATGTTTGCATCTACTACCACCGGCCCGAGAAATTGGATATCTCCATTATTTGCTGTGACAGCGTCGGTTAAAGTAATTGTCCCCCCCAAAAGCGCAGAAAAACCTCCTCCAGAGCTTACCTCTTTTAGCGTAGCTGCCATCGCCGCCTGCACGACAATTGAGCCACTACTGCTGGTTGTTGTGAGTTTGTCTAAATTGGCGGTAGGCGCATTTACAACAATAGCATTGCCACTGCCCGCTGCTGTAATGGGAGTGGTGGTGGTCACACTGTTGGCTGTCAATTGGATCCTAGAACAGGACAACGGATTTGCTCCATTTATGTTGATATCGTTCCCATTGATGACAACATCTTCAAGCGCGCTCAGTGCCTGGCTATTTGTAAAAGTCACGTTATTTGTGGCATTGAGAGAAACATCTCCACCTCCAAGACTCTCCATAATATTGATGTTGGCTGCACTTGTAATGTTTAGGGGCTGAGATAAATTGAATGGCCCGCCAATAACATTTACATCGCCTGGAGTGGCAATTGTACTTTCCAAGCCTAAAGTCCCAGGAGAGATTTGCGAAGGCGGAAATTGGAGGTTTAAATTCACCGCATTGACCATATTGATAGGAGCATCACTGTCTTGCAGTAGGGTTTTACCGCACAGGAAGACGTCGCTCGCGGCTGTATTAATAGCGCTGCTGTCTAACTTAAATAAAGTGGTGGAAGAGCTGCAGGATGCAGCAGTTGCCAAGTCAGTAGAGCCTCCGCTAAGTACAACTTGAATGGTTAAAGGATCTACAAGCCAAATGCCCCTTTTCCCAATTGACGCCAATGTATTCACGTGCGCAGATCCACTGCAGCCTAAATTTTCCAATCCAGAGGTTTCTACAATGCCCCCATTGCCTGCTGTTTTTCCCCCTTGAGCATAGATAGTCCCACAAAAAAAGGTATTTCCTTTCGACCAAAGAACAACATTTCCCCCATCCCCCCGCTCTACAGCATTTGCATGAATGGTGACGTCATGACTTGCAAATAGCTCTTGGCTTTGGTACTGATCACCCTGTCCTCGAAACCCTCCTCCAATATAGACCCTTCCACCCCCAAAATTTCCACAGCTAGACAGATGCAAATTTCGTAGATGAATCACCTGGCCATATACATCGATGGGTCCTCCAATAATTTCCCTGTCAGCGCTCACGGTTCCCTGCAAGTCGATAACAGAGCAGTCCTCTCCTTGCATCATAATTTGCTGCGCTATGCTGCTACCAGTATGAATAAGACGAAAACCACCCCCTTCTTCAACAACGGTATTCCCCTCTACAACATGTGAGCAGTTTAAAACTCCTTTCAATACCGCTCCAGCAACAGGAAGGTGCAAAGCAATTTGCCCGTTTTGCGCTTTCAGCTCCCCCATCTGCTCAATAAGCGCTGCTTGTATTTCTTCCGCCTCCACAGCAAAACCAATCAAGCCATCTCCCGTAAAATCGAGGGTCACCTTATCGCCAGATAGCATAGCAATAGAGCCTAAGTCTGCTGTAACTACCCCACTATTCCTTAAATGAGGCGCCATCAACACGATGTGACTTTCTGCATGCAGGTTTCCGTCGTTGACAATAGAGCTGTGTTTTATCGGGTTTTGAAAAAAGTAATTATCTACCAAAAAGTCTTGATCTCGAATGTCCAAAGTGGAGACCACTAAGCTGCCCACATCTACTCGCGCATCTGGCCCAAAGTAGACGCCGTTTGGGTTCACAAAAAAAACCTTGCCGTTCGCAGAGAGTCTTCCCAAGATGGCAGAAGGATCCGTACTCATAACGCGATTTAATACAGTCGATTCTTTTGATGGTTGCACAAACTGGACATGCTCGCTCTGTCCAATATCAAACCGGCTATATTCAATAATACTCTTGTCCGATGGGGTGATAATACAAGTCTGGCTATCGAGCCTTGCAAAATCTGCCTCTCCTGAAACCACCTCTTCCCCAGTAGGTAGGGCAAAAAGTGCTAAAGGCCATGTTAGTAAAGCGATATAAATCAACTGTTTCAAAATGGATGCATACTCACTTTAAAATAAACAATCGAATGAGGCGATCCCCGTGTCATCCGAAATCCCCAATCGAAACTAAAATCCAACTTCCAGGGACCAAATACACGAGCCCCAAAACCAATGCTCGTGGCATTCGTTACTTTCTTTTCTCCGGCAGAAGGGGTCGAATCCAACCGCACGAAACCATGATCCACAAATACAAGTAGGGCAAGCACATCTTTCCATGGCTTTTTCTTATTAATCCATGAGCGTTGCGTTGTCAAGCCCGGAACGGGAAAACGGCATTCTGCTGTGAGGTAGTATCCATGGTCGCCAATTCCCGTGGCTACCTGATATCCACGCACAATGCCATATCCACCAATATAAATCTCTTCTGGAAGCGTCAGTTTATTGGCAGAAAGCTGCCCATTAAGAGAAAAAATCAGAAAGCTATAAAAAGGCAAAGGTTGCAAACGCTGAAATTCCGTAACGGCTTTAATGAAATAGGCGCCAGCATTGGGACGGCTAGAGCCTGTATTCACCACATTGGAGCCTCCTAAAATCTCCGGAATACCACCAACAACAGACACTTGCAATTGATTTCTCGCTTTTAAAGGGTCAGAAAAATCAAAACGCACGCCCGCTTCTAAGTCCCGCAGAAAATCTGTGGAAATAGTATTCCCATCAGACAGGTTTCTAATGTTTTTATAGGAAAACTTTGCAAACACATCGTTGCTAAACTTTCTTGACCGGACCAGTTTTTGCAGAAAACTGACGTTCACGATCACTGATTTACCTACAAGTCTTAAGTCAGGTAACTGACTTGCCTCAAAACGGGATCCTAAGTTAGATACCCCAAGCATTGCGCCTTTAAAATTCAAGGGCAGGCTATATTCAACGCTGTAAAAATACAGCTCATCTAATGGAGACCCTCCAAGAGCCCCTATTTTTGCCACAGAGCCTTCCTTGAGACAGTTGCCTGCCACCAATTGCCCTCCAAATCGCTTTCGAGAAGCAGCGTCCGACCCATGGTTGCTGAAAGTAAAGTAGCTGTTTATGGGCATTTTATCCAAAACACGCAATACAAGATCGACTTCTCCTGTCCAGTGCCCCTTCTTAAAAACACCTGCCAGCTGGATATCCAAATTCTCATTTGCTAACATCAAAGCGCGCATGATTTCATCATACTTCACCGGTTTATGAAAAAGATGCTTGAAATACCCTGTTATAAATTTATTGCTATAATACTCATTGCCTCGAATAAAAAGTCTCCCAAGCGTCCCTTCTAGTATGTGAATGGTCAGGGTACCGCTATCTAGCTGTTGCTGAGGAAAATAGACGTGGGCAAGAATATACCCTGCCTTTACGTACACATTTTGCACAGTGAAGAGCAGAGCCCGGATTTCCTCTCCAGAGAGGGTCCTTCCAAGGTAGCGTCTAATCTTGCGCTGCAGTATCTTCGATGAAAACACCGTGTTGCCCTCGAACACAACCCGCTCTACATCAATCGCTGCTCTGTCGGGTATATGAAGCACCTCTTTCGGCACATCCACTTTTAAAAGAGGGATGGGTTTTCCTTTTGGCACCGAAATAGCGTCATACTCTTCTTCAAGCTGCCTTTCAATAATGCCTGCACCCGCAGAAGGGTCGGGTAGAGTCGCTGCAAACATCTTCCCTGAAAAAAGAAAGAGAAAAAAATACCAATGCCAATACTTCATATACACTTAGTGCAATAGATATAATGAAAGACAACACATCAACTCATGGTATCTAGGTCAATTTTTTTTAGCCAACGAATTTATTTTTTCGGTAAATGATTCTTTCACTCCCGGTTTTTAGGGGTGAGAGCCGCTTAACTCTCTCCTTTGCCAAACGGGCTTGCTTGAATTAGCCGCTTTTGAATAACAATGGCTTTATTTCTTTAGAGTGTGGTAGAATGTTTGTCACGCAAACTTGAGTTTTTTACCTTAAAATGTCATCCGTTCCTAAATGGCGCGAGGTACAAAGAAGCAACTTTACTTCGCTCTGTAGCTTGCTTGATTTTCTAAACTTAGAAAAATCGCTTTTTGTACAGTGTAAACATTTCCCCTTAAATCTTCCCTATCGGCTAGCAACAAAAATGCACAAAGGCACACTGAGTGATCCCATCTTGCGCCAGTTTGTTCCCTTGAAAGAAGAGCAAGCGACTGAAGAAGGATATTTGTCCGACCCTGTTGGCGACAAAACTTTTAGGCATTGTCCACGGCTTTTACATAAATACCAAGGCCGGGCGCTCCTTTTAACCACATCGAGTTGCGCTATGCATTGCCGCTATTGCTTTAGACAGCACTTTCCTTACGCAAAAGCAAAGGCGTGGGAAGAAGAAATCGCCTACCTCCAAAAGGAAACGAGCATCAAAGAAGTGATTTTAAGTGGAGGAGACCCCTTATCACTCAGCGACGCTAATTTGCAACATTTGCTTACGCAACTCGCCCTCGTTCCTCACCTTAGCCTACTTCGCATCCACACCCGATTTCCTATTGGAATTCCGGAAAGAATCACAAAAGATTTGCTAAAATTGCTAAAAGAAACGCGCCTGCAAGTGATTTTTGTTATTCATATCAATCACCCTCATGAGCTAGATAATGACATATTCGATGCACTCAAGTCGGTGCAAAAAGAAGGGATACCTACGCTCTGCCAATCCGTCCTGCTCAAAGGGGTGAATGACTGTGATAAAATACTAACAGCGCTGTGCTGGCAGCTTGTAACAAATGGCATCATTCCCTACTACCTACATCAACTTGACCAAGTAAAAGGAGCTAGCCATTTTCATGTTGATATCGATCATGGAAGGCAGCTGATTGCAAAAATGCGAAAACAACTCCCCGGATACGCTATGCCTCAGTTTGTTCAAGAAATTCCAGGAAGTGCTCATAAAACACCTTTGTAAAGTCGCTCAAGCAGCGTCTACATTTTTTCTAATGTCTTTATGCCTAAAATATTTAGGCCTTGCTGCAAAATCCGTCTTGAGAGTTCACAAAGCATTAACCGACTCTCTTGATGCGTATCTCCTTCAATGCGGCACTCTTGGTAAAAGCTATGAAACCGCTTTGCCAGGACATATAAATAATCGGCCAACCGGTTAGGGGCAAGCTCACGATCCATCGCCGATAAACTTTCACTAAATCGGCATAAATGCAAAGCGAGATCCACTTCTTTTGGATGAGTCAAGAGAGGCAGAGGTTTGATAACTCCCTTATTCACTTTACGCTTCACGCCTTGAATGCGCACATAAGAGTAGAGCAGATAGGGAGCCGTATTCCCTTCAAAACAGAGCATCTTATCATAATTAAAAATATAATCTTTGATACGAAGCCCCGATAAATCGGCGTATTTTAGCGCCCCTATGCCGAGAATCTTTGCCTGCTCTTCTATCTCTTTCTCGCTCAAGCCTGGCAACCGTTTTTCCAAGATGGCGCGGGCGCGCTTAACCCCTTCTCGCAGTAGGTCTATCAATCGCTCTGTATCCCCCGACCTTGTTTTAAACTTTTTTCCATCACTCCCTAAAACAACGCCAAAAGCAACATGCTCTACTCGAACATCGCTTGCGCTATAAAACCCGGCAAGCCTCGCCGCTTTAAACACCATCTGCAAATGGAGCGCTTGACCTGCATCTACTACATAAAAGATAGCATCCGCTTTTTCTTCTAAAGCTCTGTGCCGAATCGCTGCCATATCTGTCGTTGCATAGTTGAAGCCTCCATCCGCCTTCTGCACAATCATCGGCAAAGGGTTGCCGTCCTTTCCTTGAAAACCCTCCAAAAAAATGCACTTTGCCCCATCCGATAGCGTAAGGAGGCCCTTCCTCTCTAACTCTTCAATCAACGGGGGCAGGTAAGCATTGTAAAAAGATTCCCCTCTCTCTTCCAAAGTAACGTCGAGCAGGTCATACACTTCTTGAAAGGCTAAACGGGAAATATGACAAATACGATGCCAAAGATCCAGCGATGCACCCTCTTTTTGTTGCAACTTAACGACCTCTGCCTGCGCCCTTTTTTTAAATTCCGCATCTTGATCAAAATACTTTTTCGATTCCCGGTACCAGTGCATAAGATCAGAAAGCGCCGCTGCTTGCCTCCCTTCAACAAATTCAGGATGGCGCTGTTTAATAAAAGCGATAAGCATACCAAACTGCGTACCCCAATCTCCGACATGGTTCAGCCG
Organism: Chlamydiia bacterium; assembly: GCA_030430655.1. Taxonomy (GTDB): domain Bacteria; phylum Chlamydiota; class Chlamydiia; order Chlamydiales; family Simkaniaceae; genus JAUIKQ01. The sequence goes on along the minus strand of JAUIKQ010000002.1, from coordinate 29,478 downwards.
CACAACACGGTGCCCTAAAAACGTATAGAGACGAGCCAACGCCTCTCCTATGACTGTTGAGCGCAAATGCCCTACATGCAACTCTTTTGCAACATTTGGAGAGGAAAGATCAATGATGATTTTCTTAGGCGAGGTAGCCTCCACACCAAGTCTCGGATCTTGCCAGAGATATTTTAATCTGTCTTCTAGACATGAGGTGCTTAAGGTAATATTAATAAATCCCGGAGGGGCTATGGTGAGGTCGCTTATCATGGCGTGCAAAGCCTGCTTTAAAGGCGCCTGCACTTGAGATGCAATCGCCTGGGGAGATAAACGGAGCACTTTAGCCAGCTTCATGGGAGCATTGCACTGGTAGTGGCCAAACTTATCACACGTTGTTTGACTCACTTCTACGGGAAGGCAGTCCTCAATCTCCCTTTCCGAAAACACCTCTCTAAATACATCTGAAACAGTAGCTATTAATAAATCAACAAAACTCAGCATGAAATTAGATCGCACATAAAGGGGGTTTCAAAAAACGTTTTGCTATATCTACCGCCGCCTGATGCGTGGATAGGCCGCCTTGTTTTGCCAAAGCAAACACTTCTAAAAGCTTATCGTAAATCATCTTGGTGTGCTTTAATGCCTTGGAAGCCACGTACCCCCCCTCTTCCCTCTCACAAAGCACATTAATCAATCCACCGCTATTGATGATGAAGTCTGGTGCGTAAAGGATGTTTTTGCGTTTTAAAAGCTCTGCATCACTTGGAAGCAGCAACTGATTGTTCGCAGCGCCTGCAATCGCTCTTGCCCGCATTTGTCGAATACTCTTCTCATTGAGAACACCCCCTAGAGCGCAAGGAACAAAAACATCACATGGCTGCTTTGCAATCTGGTCGGCGGGATAAATTTTTGCACCCATTTCTCTAGAGACTCGCTTTAGCTTTTCGTCGTCTACATCAGAAACCAACAGTTGCGCTCCCTCCCAAAATAGCGCACTTGCCAATTTTTCCCCAACGCTCCCAAGACCCTGAATAGCGAAAGTACGCCCCTTGACGGAGGGAGAATCAAATAAATACTTACAAACTGCCTGGATACCAACATACACACCAAAGGCCGTAAATCGAGAAGGATCGCCCCCTCCCCTTTCCCCCGGCAAGCCTACAACATAAGGCGTCTCTTGCCGAATGGTAACTACATCGTCAACACTACACCCCACATCTTCCGCACAAATGTACTTGCCACCAAGCCTATGTACGGCCCGTCCAAAAGCCCTCAGCATATCAGCGGTTTTCCCTCTTTTGGGATCCAAAAGAATCACGCTTTTGCCCCCTCCGACATTTCCTTCAATAGCTGCTGCTTTGTATGTCATCCCTTCTGACAAGCGAAGCGCATCTGTCAGCGCTTCATCAAAAGAAGGATAAGGGTAGATGCGTGTGCCCCCGAGCGCTGGCCCCAAATCTGTGTTGTGCATCGCAATAATTGCTAACAACCCCGAAAGGCTATCCGAAACTTGAACCACTCTCTCGTGTGAAGAGACTTCAAGATCCTTCAAAACTACCATTACCTACCTCCAAAACGCCTCTTTTGGCATAACTACGCCGTTTACTAAAGAGGAGAATAACACATCAGTGTGGTGCAAAGCAAATGGAAGATCTGCTGCAAAATATTTAATTTTAAATTTGTAATGTGTTGAAGAATATTGCCTATATCCGTTATCCTCAAGCCTTCCCAAGTCGATGCGAGGCTCCAATGGCAGCGGTTGTCATACCAGAAAAAATAAAGAAAGATTTAGATGGCTTTTTGCAAAAGCACAAGTCAGCGGATCTTGTAAGCACCTACCTTTTCTATATAGAAAAAAAACACAAGATTAAACCAGCGCTCTTTCCTAAAAATAAAACGATATACAAGAGTAAAGAAGACGCTATAGAAAAAGTCGAAGCAGAAGGAAAGCTCTGGAGAGAAACACATATCAAAATTCAAGTGGGTCCTCCCAATGTCAATGAACAAACAAGGAAAATTTATCTCTGCCCTTTTACGGGAAAAGTGTTTGGAGACAACACGCATCCCAACCCTCAAGACGCTATCTATGAGTGGGTTTCGAAGTGCCCTGAAAACACAGAGAGGGTAGACGGGATCAAAATAAAGCGTTTTTTCGTCTCGGAAGATCCAGAAATAATAAAGAATTATATTAAACCAAAAAAAACGAACCTCACAAAGACTGTCTATTCTTCTGCTATTACGGGAAAACTTTTCAATACAAAAGAATCTGTAATTAACGACTTTAAACAACACCAACTCAAACCAATTCCTCTTGCAGAAGTGCCTACACAAAACCGCTTTCAAATCGAAGATTCCCTCATGGAGCTCATTCAAACCCAACTCGATGAATCCAAAGTCGCTCGCTTTGTGGAAGCAATGGAAGCCATCCCTGAATTTGCTCCTTGCTTAGACCGGTGGCTTGAAGAAAGTCGAGATGAGTAGCCTCATACATACGCAATCTGCAAGAGAAACCCAAGAATTTGGAGGCCAGTTTGCAGCGACTCTCAAGCGCGGCGATGTTGTTGGATTCTACGGCGAAATAGGAGTGGGGAAGACCACTGTTATTCAATCTATTGTTCACCACTTGATAGGCCGTCCCAAAACAGGCATTACAAGTCCCACCTTCAACTACCTCAATATTTACGAAAATGAAGCAATGTCTCTGCAAATATGTCATTTTGACCTTTATCGTTTAGAAAGCAAAGAGACATTTTTAGAAAAAGGTTTTGGTGACTACTTGCATGACAACGAAACGATTTGCTTAATTGAGTGGGCCTGTATCATTGCGCCCTTGCTGCCTAAAAACACGCTTCACGTCCGCATGGAACATGACATCCAATGCACCGCTCAACGCAAAGACAATGAGACAAACCGAACTATTAGGTGTGGTCAGTGACAAACTTTCCTTTCAAATCCGCACAATTTAAGCGCTCTGTTTTTTCGGTAGATAAATGTCCAAGTACCATGTGGCCTGAAATCGTTTTGATAGGGCGTTCAAATGTCGGCAAGTCCTCTCTACTCAACCATTTTCTTGGCACGAAAAAACTGGCTAAGACCTCTTCTCGCCCCGGAAAGACACAAAGTATCAACTTTTTTTCTGTCGACGACCGTCTTTCCTTGGTCGATTTGCCAGGTTACGGTTATGCAGCTGCCCCTGGACATACGCGCAAAAACTGGGGACCTTTAATACAAAAATATTTATCCTCAAGAAATCAAATTACGCTCCTACTTATCTTGCTTGATATTCGACGCACACCATCAACGCTTGACATAGAAATGCTGCAATGGGCAGAGCATTTTCAACGCCCTTTTTTGATTATATTTACCAAAACTGATAAACTCTCTTCGCATATGCAAAACACCCAGATACAGAAAAATCTTGCCGCTTTTAAGCAATACGAAATCCAGCCGAAAACACACTTGCGCTACACCGTCCACAGCCTGCGCGCTCGCCAGCAACTAATAAACACCCTCAATACTCTCCTTACACGCCCATGAACTATCCACTACAACAGGAAGTCTTTGTCTGCCTTGATTGCGAAACTACAGGCCTAGATCCACAGGTTGACAACGTCGTCGAAGTCGCTGTCGCGAAGTTCACGCTGGAAAAAATACTTTATATGAAAGAAACCTTAATAAATCCTTTGACTGCTATCCCAGAAACCTCCACAGAAATCCACCATATTACTGATGAGATGGTCAAGGGCAAACCAACGATTGCGTCTCAACTCCCCCTCTTTTTAGAGATCGTTGGCAAGCACCCTGTCGTTGGACATGGCATCGGATTTGATCTAGCTATTCTCGATAGCGAGGCGAAAAGATGTAACATTCCATGCACGCTCTTACAAAATACTCAGATAGATACGTTGCGTTTAGCAAGGCTCTATGGAGAAAGTCCTTCTAATTCCCTAGAAACTTTGCGTAAACACTTTAATATCCCAGAGGAAGGAGCCCATCGCGCTATGAGCGATGTTTTAGTGAACATTGAGGTTTTCAAACACCTCATCCCAACGTTTAAATCGTTGAGACAAATCCTCAAAAGGTTACAATCTCCCATCTTGCTCGCCCGCATGCCACTTGGGAAGCATAAAGGACGCGTTTTTGCAGATATACCTACAGAATACTTGAAGTGGGCGGTACGGCAAGACTTTGATATGGATCTCCTATTTTCCATAAAACAGGAACTAAAACGGCGCAAAACTGGGAAACAGTTTACGCAAGCAAGTAGCCCTTTTGCAAACTTATAAAGGTAACTATGAAAAAACTTTCTTTGCATGATTTGGACTTAAAAGGAAAGCGCGTACTCATGCGCGTTGATTTTAACGTTCCCATGAGAGCGAACGGAACTATTGTTGATGATGCCAGGATAAGGCAAACCCTTCCCTCGATCGAGTACACCTTATCGCAAGGCGGCAAACTCATCCTCATGAGCCATCTGGGACGGCCAAACGGAAAAAAAGACCCTAAATATTCTCTACTCCCTTGCGCTAAGCACCTTTCGTCCTTGTTACATAAGCAAGTGCAATTCGTATCGGATTGTATCGGGGAAGAAGTTGAAACCGCCGTCAGTCAGCTGCAAGAAGGGCAAGCGCTTTTTTTAGAAAATTTGCGCTTTCACTTAGGCGAGCAGCACCCCACAATGCAGCCAGACTTCGCACAAAAGCTCGCTAGCCTAGGAGACGTCTATATTAACGATGCTTTTGGGGCCTCTCATCGAAAAGACACATCCGTCGCTGTTGTCCCTTCTCTATTCGATAAAGCTGCTGCCTCGGGGTTTTTGTTGGAAAAAGAAGCCTCGGTTTTTTCCTCCCTCCTCTTAAATCCTAAGCGTCCTTTTTACGTAGTTTTAGGAGGGGCTAAAATTGGCACTAAGCTCAACGTCTTAAAATCACTTCTAGACAAAATAGATGGGTTATTTATTGGTGGGGGAATGGCTTTTAATTTTCTAAAAGCACAAAGCATTTCCATTGGCAATTCCATTTTTGATGAAAAACTCTTGTCAGAAGCAGAACAGTTGATCAAAGCATGTAACGACAAAGCTATTAAGCTCTGGCTTCCAAAAGATTTTTATATTACACAAGCATTCACTGACCAAACAGAAGTGCAACTCGCTACAGCAAAAGAAGGCATCAAAGACGGATGGCAAGGAATGGACATTGGTCCCAAAACAGTGGAAGAGTGGCAGAGCGCACTTGGTAATGCAAAAACAATTTTTTGGAATGGCCCTCTTGGCGTATGCGAACTGCCTATTTTCGCCAAAGGAACAGAAATGCTTGCGAACACAATTGCAGATGTCCCCGCGATGACAATTATTGGCGGAGGGGATTCTCTTGCTACCGTTAATCGTTTAAACCTAACAAAAAAATTCACTCATGCATCCACTGGCGGAGGCGCTGCTTTAGAATTCATTGAACACGGCCATTTACCAGGCATTGACGCACTATCTAATAGATAATTTCGTCTACAAAGCGGTTAAGGGTTGTACAATATTAAAAACCGCCTATAATGGTTGGTGAAAACTCGGTTGCAGTGGTGCCAGTCCGTTTAAGCGGGGCTCGGCCACGCTTTGGGTTTCAAATCTACGGGAAGCATTTTCATGGGTTGCTTGGTTAAGAAGCAAATTTTTGGTTTTGAAAAGTTCCATGTGATCTTACTGCAGAGGGGAGCGAGTTTACTACCTCTCAAACGGGTTGGATGGGTATGGCCACGGTAACATCGGAAGGAACAACAAGAGAATTTGGAAAGCTTCGCGGGTTTTTCTGGCCAATTCGCCGGCATGAATTAAAAAGTTTTATCCCACTCTTGTTTGTTTATGCCCTTATCTGCTTTAACTACAACATATTGCGCGTTACCAAAGACTCGCTCATCATAACAGCTCCCGGCTCTGGTGCTGAGGCGTTGCCTTTCATCAAGCTGTGGGCCATTTTGCCGATGGCCATTTTGGTCACCTTTATCTTCACCGTCCTTCTGCGCCGATTTCGACACGACCAGGTCTTTTATTTTATGCTGGGGGGCTTTCTCCTTTTTTTCCTTGTATTCACTACTGTCTTGTATCCGTTAAGAGACACGATCCACCCTCACAAATTCGCAGACCGGTTGCAGGCGATCCTCCCCGAAGGATGCGCTGGATTTGTTGCCCTTATACGTAATTGGTCCTACACCCTTTACTACGTCATGTCAGAGCTTTGGAGCACGGCTATCATGACGGTGCTGTTTTGGGGCTTTGCAAATGAAATATTTGCTATTAAAGAAGCCAAACGCTTTTACGCTATCTTGGGACTGGGCGCCAATGTAGCTACCATTTGGGCGGGCAAAATAGCAGAAATCCTCTCCGTCAATAACCTTTTCTTCCCTTTTTTCTATCCAGAAGATCGATGGGGACAGTCATTATCCCTTATTACCGGGCTTGTCCTCATCAATGGATTGATCACCATCATTATTTTCCGTTGGTACAATAAGCGCCTTGTGAGTAACGGGGATATCACGGAGAAGATCCGCAAGTCGCATCAGGATAAAAAAACAAAGAAAAAATCGTTTGGATTTCGAAGCAGTTTAAAGCATATTTCCCAATCCAAATATCTTTTTCATGTCGCTTTGATTGTGATTGCCTACAATATTTCTATTAATATGATAGAAATTGTTTGGAAATACCAATTAAAGCAACTGTGTCCCAACCCAAATGACTACAATGCCTATATGGCCAAAACACTCGTATGGACGGGGATACTTTCTACATTCACTGGACTCTTTTTCTGTGGAGGCACCATCCGAAAATATGGTTGGACGCGCAGCGCTATGATCACACCGTTTATTATCTTCGTCACATCGATTGCCTTTTTCGTGGTCTTTTTTCTTCCTAAATCTGCCGCCGCCCAAGTCAGTTTGCTACTGCATACAACACCTTTGACGCTTACTGTCTTAATCGGGGGAATCCAAAACGCTTGCATACGTTCTTGTAAATACACATTATTTGATACAACGAAAGAGCTCGCGTTTATCCCACTCAGCTCCTTTGAAAAAGTGAAGGGGAAAGCGGCCATTGATGGGGTTGGCTCTCGCCTCGGTAAATCCGGAGGCTCTTTCATCCACCAGACCTTGCTCATCTACTTTAAAACAATTGCCTTCAGTGTACCCTATATTGCCATGGTATTGATGGGCGTTTTGTTTGGGTACTTTACTGCCATACGCGCACTTGGTAAGAAGTTCAATAAACTCGCCTATCCTGCAGAAAATCTGCCAAAGAAAGACCCTCTCCCTTTAGAGTCCGAACGAGAAGAAGCGTTGGTATAGAGGAGAAGCACTCTATGGAGTCACTTACCCAGTTCATCTTAAAGCACCAAGCAAGCGCCCCCCTTATTGCCTTTGCTTTACTCCTTTTGGCAGGCCTCAGCGTTCCCATAAGCATAGATCTTGTTGTCCTTTCATGCGCTTTTCTCACAGCCACTGTAATCCCTGAGTATACAATTCCCCTACTCTGTACCCTGTTCGTCGGTTGCTGCTGCTCTGCCTGGCTGGCCTATTGGATGGGGCGTATTGGGGGCAACCGGTTGCTAAAAACGCGATGGTTCTCCAAACTGTTTCCCCTTTCTCGCGTTGAGAAAATACGACAGTTTTATCAAAAGCATGGCCTTCTTACGCTTATCATTGGACGGTTTATCCCCTTTGGCGTTCGCAACTGCATTTTCCTCTCTACGGGCCTTAGCCGTTCTTCGTTTACTGCTTTTATGTGGAGAGACTGCCTCTCTTGCCTTCTTTGGGTCCCCTCCTCTTTTTTTCTTTTCTATTTACTCAGTACGAGCTACGAAGCTTTAACCGCCCACCTTAAAAACTTTCATCTCTACCTATTTATTGCTTTAAATGTGACGGGAATTGCGATTTTTTGGTATAAAAGAAAACAAAAAGAGAAACACCGTAACACGCCCGTATGCTAAACCCATCTAACGGCATCTCCTTCTTAAGGGCGCCGCTTGCCCTGCTCTTTACTATCGACAATGGCCTGCTTCGTGTAGTTGTGATACTCTTGGCTATCATCACAGACTGCCTAGACGGGTACCTTGCCCGTCGATTTCAGTATTCCTCCCAGTTTGGTGCCGTGCTAGATCCCATTATGGATAAATTTTTTGTTTACTTTGTCTTAGGGATTCTCCTTTTTGAAAAGACGATCACACCAGCGCAGCTTTGCATGATAGTCGCGCGCGACTTTGCCCTGTTCTTCTTTGCTATCTATCTGCTCGCTGCAAAAATATGGGCGCAGTTCCAAATCCGTTCTATTTTGTCTGGAAAAATCTCTACAGCTGCCCAGTTTGCTACACTTATTGCTCTATCACTACAAATTAAAATCCCTCATTTATACTACTATATTTTCCCTCTCTTTGCCTTTTGTGTATTAATAGAACTTTTTCGTCTCACTTTTAATAAAGCGAAATCTTCCTAGCTATTTTAATTTGACCTTACTATAATATTGCCAAAACCAATCGGATCTATTGTTTGATGACACACCTTGCTACCCTGTTTGCTGTAGGACTTGCGTTTGTCTTTGGTCTGTTTGAAGTCACCTCTGTGACACAAACAGCTGACGTAATAGCAAATATTTTCCTTAAGATACTGCGTCTCATCAGCATGCCCATCATCTTTTTTTCATTGCTTGCCACCTTGACTTCGATGAACCATTTAGGAAAAGCAAAGGTCCTGCTCTACAAGACACTCAAGTACACCCTTACTACTACTTTGATTGCCGCTTTTATCGGGCTCATACTCTTTTACCTTTTCCACCCCGTTTACCAAAAGCCAGGCCCAATACCTCCTATTGAAGGAGAGCCTCTTCATTTCTGGTCTTACTTGCTTTCTACGATTCCAGACAACCCAATAAAACCTTTTTTAGAAAACAACGTGCTTGGAGTAGCAGTGATGGCCGTTGTTTTAAGCTTGGCAATCAGCCATGTCCCAAGCAAACAAAGAGAAACCCTCCAATCTTTCTTTCAAGGACTATTCACAGCCCTGCTGAAAATTACATCTTTCATCATCAAGCTACTACCCATAGGTGTTTTTGCATTTACTCTGCAGTTTATTGTGTCCTGCAAATCTTCTGCTAGTGGCTCTAATGCCTTATTGATTTACGGTATTTGCATATTATCCGCAAATATCCTACAAGGCATTATCGTCTTACCGCTCCTGCTCAAAAGAAAAGGGATAGGACCGCTAAGGCTGGCAAGAGCGATGCTCCCAGCTCTTACCACTGCTTTTTTCTCTAAATCTTCTGGAGCTACCTTGCCTGTTGCCTTGGATTGTGCAAAACGGCGCGCTGGCATCAATGAAGAGACCTCTAATTTTACCCTTCCCTTATGTTCTGTCATCAACATGAATGGGTGTGCAGCATTTATTTTGATCACAACCCTCTTTGTCGCCACATCAAGCGGGCTCTCTTTTTCCTTTATGCAGATGGTACCCTGGGTGTTCATCGCTACCTTAGCGGCTGTTGGCAACGCCGGTGTGCCAATGGGATGTTATTTTTTAACGACTGTCCTACTCATTGGAATGAAAGTACCGCTCGCCCTCATGGGGCTTATACTTCCTCTCTATTCTCTATTTGACATGGTAGAAACCGCGCTAAACGTATGGTCTGATAGCGCAGTTACCGCCTGCATAGACAAAGAAGTACAAGGGCAGGCCCTTGGCACCTCTTTTGGATAAAAGAAAACAAGCTTAAAACACGCTCGTGAGAGATAAAATGGGCCCTTACAAAGCTTCGATATTATAGCGACAAAGAGCCCACTCACAATTGGGATCCTTAAAACGGTGTGTTGGTATCAGCAAACCCTCTCTTACACATCGATCAAATGCTAATCGCACAGAATCGGCAGCTAAACCATCGATGAGGACAAAACTCCCTTCCCGAGCCAAATCTCTCATAGCCAAAGTAGCGTCGTACACTTCTTCAACGTTCTGCCTTCCATCAATGAAAATAAAATCAAACCGCACTGCACTGTCCTGAGCAAATTGCTGAATAGATAGCAAAGAATCGCTTTCAATGAAACGGTGCCGCCCAGGAAACATGCGGTCCAGAAATGCCTGACAGTCCCTTGTATAGGCATGCGTTGCTGTATCAAAGGAATAAACCATCACTTCTGGCTTTGATACTAAAAAAACCAGGCTAGAATGGCCTGCATTCGATCCCACTTCAGCAATTGTATGAACTTCAGACTGTGAATCTAAAAATTGCTGAAAATCGCGCGCCTGCTTGGCGTTGATAAAAAAGCGCTCTTCAAAGTCACTATGCTCTAGCGCTGTCAAATAACTAGCCAGCGCCAGGGTGTACCCCTCTACAGTTTTTTGCGAAACAGCTTCAGGGTCCAATTCCTCCAAGACTTTCCTATGCGACTCGCTATTGTAAACATCTGAGTAAAGCGCGTTTTTCATGCAAGGCGACAATAAAAAAAGCGCTGTAACAAACCTGCAGAGCCACTTTTGAGTACATACTCCCATCCCTCTTCTCCTTTGTTTTTCAACATGCTACCAACATCAAAGCAAAATATGCAATCTTTACTTTATTCCAAGTCCGCCACGGTTTGTGAGTCAAAATAAAAACCTACCACTCAAATACACAATTACGATAAATTGATTACCAGGCTAAGGGATAGCGATGGGACACCAAAGCAAAATCGCAAATAACATCACAATCTTCAATTAACTTAAAGGAGCTTTATGTTGAGAGAGTCTATATTTCGTGCGTCGTGGCGCGCTTTTTGCCGTGCATTTTTTTCTATTTTTGGTATAGCTTTTGCTGTTGTTATTGCCTTTGTCTTCATTGGCGCTGTTGCAAAACACTCGCATGCCCCCCGCTCGAATTTTGTCTCCATCCCAAACCATAATCACCAATTAGGCGCCGTTTCTGCTCCCGCTATTTTGCGTATTAACATCCACGGCATTATAGGCCTGGACACCTTGGTTGCTAAAAACATTCAAACGGCTCTGCAAAACTGTGAATCGCAGCTCCCTGAAGGGCATATCAGAGCCATTTTACTTCATATCGACTCTCCAGGTGGCACGGTCAATGATAGCGACAACATCTATCGCGCTTTGAAAGCTTTCGCAAAAAGACACCAAATTCCTATCCACGTTTTTATAGACGGCATGTGCGCTTCTGGGGGCATGTACATCGCCTGTGCTGCCGATAAAATTGTCTCCAAACCCATCGGCATTATTGGCTCTGTGGGAGTGATTTTGGGACCTTTCTTCAACTTTCACCAAGCTATGGACAAATACGGCATACAACAGAAAAGTTTTACGCAAGGGCATGATAAAGATTTACTTAATCCCTTCCAGCCTTGGAAAGAAAAGAATTGGCATTCTTTGAACGACATTATGCAGCATGAGTATGACCATTTTGTCGACATTGTTGCGCAAGCGCGGCCTAATTTAACCAAAGACAAACTCATTAATGAGTACGGCGCCCGCATCTATGATCCAATCACCGCCAAGCAACTCGGATATATAGACGATGCACAAGGCTCTTATGAAGAGACGCTGCACGCCCTGAGCAAAGCCGTACACTTGGATAAAGACAACTATCAGGTGCTAGAATACCGTCCTCATTTAGGCTTGATTCCCTCTTTATTAAAAGATACAAAATCTCTTTCCCGTATTACCCACGAGATAGCTATTCCAGGCGCATTGCCTAAAGAATTAGAAGGCCGACCCCTATTCCTTTACCGACCATGAAAGCCTTGTATGTCTTAGACGCTGTTTCTTTGCTCTTTCGCGCTTATTACGCCATAGGCAATATGACAAATGTGTCAGGACAATCTACAAATGCCCTTTATGGTTTTATCCGCTCTGTGCAAAAAATCCTTCAGGCCTTTTCGCCAACCCACTTAGTTGCTGTCTTTGATGGCCCAAACAATAAGGCGAGCCGAACAAAAATCTACCCAAAATACAAAGGGCATCGCGCTGGTATGCCAGAAGATCTTGTTTACCAACTAAAGTGGGCTACGGGGTACTGCGAGATGGCTGGCATAACAGTGCTCCAACAACCAAATGTAGAGGCTGATGATGTTATCGGCTCTATTGCCACTTTGATGCGAGAAAAGATGCACATCTATATTTGCTCTAGCGATAAAGACCTTTGCCAGCTCATTTCTCCAAAAGTGACGATGCTTAACGTGAATAAAAACAATCAGCTTTTAACCCCAGAGCAAGTGAAAAAAGTCTACGGCGTACATCCAGACCAAATCGCAGATTATCTTGCGATCACAGGGGATGTTTCTGACAACATTCCCGGTATTCCGGGATTTGGCCCCAAAACAGCCGCTAAACTTTTAAACGACTTTCACTCTCTGCAGAGCCTATATGACAACATAGATAAAGTAGCATCCGCAAAACAAAAGGCAAAGCTGCAAGAGCACAAAGAAATGGCTTTCATCAGCCTTGAGTTAGCGAAGTTGGATTTGACGCTCAACGTGCCCAAAGAAGCGCAAAGGTATGCAATACGCTCTCTAGACCAAGAAAAACTGCGACAGCTGTACACTAAAATGGGATTTTTATCCCTTTTAAAAGACATGGACAGCACCGAAACTCCAAAAGAGAATCTCAAGCAAAATTACACCTTGGTGGATTCAGAGCAAGCGTTGTTGACGCTCCTGGACTTGCTCAAGGAAGAAAAAGAAATATGCATCGATACCGAAACCACAGCGATACACCCAATTGATGCACAGCTGGTGGGCATTGGCCTCACCGCATGGCCTGGAGAGGGATGGTACATCCCCCTCAATGGCAGTCTCAAGCCAGAGTGGGTACTGGCCACGCTGAAACCCTTTTTAGAAGACCCTAAAGTCAGCTTTTATGGCCATAACATTAAATACGACCTACATATTTTACGTAACTATAACATCGACCTTTCCCACATTTGCTTTGATACACAAATCGCCTCTTATTTAGTAGACCCTCATCTCAATAAACACAACCTAAACGATTTGAGCCTAGAATACTTTCAGTATACAAAAATCCCCATAGAGCAACTGATCGGAAAGGGGGAAAAGCAAAAATCTATGTTCGATGTGGCTTTGCAGGAAATTACCAACTACTGCTGCGAAGATGTGGACATGACATGTCGTTTAAAGTCTGTGATGGAAAAAAAATTAGAAGATCGGGATTTGCTGTCCATTTTTACAAAAATAGAGCTGCCCTTAATCCCGGTTTTAGCTGCTATGGAACGAGAGGGCATCTACGTCGATAAAGCGCTTTTGCAAACGTTATCAAAGCATTTAAAATATGCACTTGAAAAACTGGAAAAGGAAATTTATGCGCTGGCTCAGCGCACCTTTAATATCAAATCACCAAAACAGCTCAACGAGGTTTTATTCGATCACCTGCGTCTTTCCGTCCCAACGAAAAAGAAAAGCACGCGCGCAGATGTATTAAAAGCGCTACAAAGTCAGCACCCTATTGCCAAAGCACTCCTTGAGTTTCGCGCCTTAGAAAAGCTCCGCTCTACTTATGTCGACACGCTACCGAAACAAATTTCTCCTAAAACGGGAAAAATCCACTGCAATTTTAACCAAGCCGTGACGGCCACCGGCAGACTCTCTTCACAAGACCCCAACCTACAAAACATTCCCATTCGATCGCAAGAAGGCAAAGCGATTCGTAAAGCCTTTAAAGTAAAAGAGGAAAGCCTTTCCTTCCTAAGCGCGGATTACTCTCAGATTGAGCTGCGCTTGCTTGCCCATTTTAGCCAGGATGAAGTACTAGTATCCGCCTTTAAAAACAACGAAGACATTCATGCGAAGACCGCCGCTGATATTTTTGATGTGCCCCTCTCAGAGGTCACCAAAAAAATGCGTTTACATGCCAAGACCGTGAATTTTGGTATTATATATGGGCAACAAGCCTTTGGTCTTTCCCAGGAGCTTGGATGCGATCTGAAAACGGCTAAACAATTTATAGAAAAGTATTTCCACGCCTTCCCGAAAGTGAAAACCTACCTGGAAAGTTCTATTGACGAGGCAAGAAATTTAGGATATGCAACCACCCTGTGTGGCCGTAAACGCCCTTTACCGCAGCTACATTCAAAAAATGCTTTTATTAGAAGTAGCGCAGAAAGGTTGGCGGTTAACACGCCCTTGCAGGGCAGTCAGGCAGATATTATTAAACTCGCTATGATTCAGATTCACGAAAATTTGCAAGAAAATCAGCACATGCTATTACAAATTCATGACGAATTAATTTTTGAATGTCCCGATAGTGGCATAAAGTCTATGCAGAAAATGGTAAAAACACAGATGGAAAACATCATTCCCTTAAATGTACCCCTGGTTGTCAATCTTACCGTTGGCAAAAATTGGAGCGAATGTTAAAATTGAGGGTAGCAATCACAGGTGGCATTGGCGTTGGCAAAACGGTTGCCTGCCAGCTGCTCAAAGCTTTTTCGTCAACGGTCATCAGCTGTGATTCTATCGTCCATGAGTTATTATCCTCCAACAAAGCGTGTATCAAGGCGGTTAGCGAATGTTTAGGGATGAGTATTTTGGACTCATCTGAGCGCATTGATAGGGAAAAAGTCGCCAGCTGTGTTTTCAATGACTTACATAAACTTGAACAATTAGAGGCCATCATTCATCCAAGAGTATGGGAAGAAATACAAAACCAGTATAGGCATTCAGAGACGTCACTGTTCGTTGTAGAGTGTCCTTTGCTCTTTGAGCTTGGTTGGAATGCGTGGTTTGATGCCACAATTTTGATAACAGCGGATCAAGAGCGTATAGAAAAGCGGTTAGCCGCCTCTTCCCTTCAACACGTTGAAAAGCGACAAAAAAGGCTGTGGAGTGACGAAAAAAAAAGCGCTCTTGCCACCTATACTGTCGCAAATAATGGAACGGTAGAAGCATTAAAAAACCAACTTGTTGAGTGTATCACTAAACAACGTAACGATCTAACAGGAGCATAAACCTTGTCTCATCAAAATGAATCTCAAGAAGAAAATACGACTTCTTCTGTCTATGCAGAAGAGAAGAAAGTATTATCCCCTCCACCTCCTATGCAACGGCCACCAGGGCCACGCTACCCTAAAAAGCTTGTAAAACAAAAGCCCCCTCACCAAAACCCTCATCAAAGCAAGACTTCTCTGGAGAGCAAAAATCCTACTATCACGAAAATCGCTGATCTACAGCGCATGAACATCCAAGAACTGAACCAATATGCAAAGAACTTAGGTCTACAGCATTTAAGTTCTCTGACCAAATCTCAGATGGTCTTTGAAGTGGTTAAGTTCAAATCCACACGTCCGGACGAAGTGTTAGTAGGAGAAGGCGTATTGGAAATCCTACCTGATGGATTTGGCTTTTTACGTTCTCCGAACTACAACTATATTTCTTCTGCAGAAGACATTTATGTATCGCCAGCGCAAATACGCCGTTTTGATTTAAAAAAAGGAGACACTGTGTACGGCACACTCCGCTCTCCGAAAGAAAAAGAAAAATATTTTGCCCTTTCGAAAGTAGATCGCGTGAACGATAAAACCGTAGAAAAAGCAAAAGAGCGGATTAATTTTTCTAATCTCACGCCGCTGTTTCCCAACCAGCGCCTTGTCATGGAAACAGATGAGAAACATATCTCTACACGGGTTCTAGATCTCGCTGCCCCTATAGGGAAAGGGCAACGCGCCATGATCGTTGCTCCTCCAAAATCTGGAAAAACCATACTGCTACAAAGTGTTGCAAATGCGATTGCTCAAAACCATCCCGAATGCGAATTAATTGTCCTGCTCATCGATGAAAGACCGGAAGAAGTAACCGACATGGCACGCACTGTAAAAGGAGAAGTGGTTTCTTCTACTTTTGATGAGCCTCCGGAGCGACACATCCAGGTCGCAGAAATGGTGATAGAAAAATCGCGCAGACTTGTGGAATATGGAAAAGATGTAGTTATCTTACTCGATTCTTTAACAAGACTCGCGCGCGCCTACAACACTGTACAGCCCCATTCTGGAAAGATCCTGACTGGTGGAGTGGATGCCCAGTCTTTGCACAAGCCCAAACGGTTTTTTGGTGCTGCAAGGAACGTGGAGCAAGGAGGCTCTCTGACCATCATTGCAACGGCAATGATTGATACAGGTAGCCGCATGGACGAAGTGGTCTATGAAGAATTCAAAGGAACGGGAAATATGGAGCTGGTCTTGGATAGAAGGCTCGCCGATCGCCGTGTGTACCCTGCTATTGACCTTATCAAGAGTGGCACCAGAAAGGAAGACCTGCTTTACCACCCAGACGAGCTTGAAAAAATTTACTGCTTACGAGAAGCGCTTGGAGACCTCGCGCCCCTAGATGCGATGAACCTATTGCTCAATCGGATGAAAAAAACCAAAAGCAATGCCGAATTTCTTATGTCCCTAAGAGACTGATAAACAAAAGGCTAACGAATAAAATGGACGGAAAGCAAGGAGAGCCGCCTTGACTTTTCCGCCCTCTTCTTTGTTATCTAAAAAACATCCTTAAAAGACCTTCCCAGTCGCGATGGTCTATATAGTATTCTATCGATTCTCTATTCGCTTGCGTTTGATGGCAAAAGCCTGCGATATAAGGCTGTAGTCCCCCATGATCGGCGTAATAGTCGAGTTTTTCTTTACACCCCCCAGCGAAATACTGCCACTTCACAAGGTTTTTACGTACATCTCGCATGCACTCTCTTAAGTGGTTATGGGTAAAGACAAAGCCTATAAATCGCAGAGGATGAACTCCTTCTACTAGGTTACCTAACTGATACATCCGTTTTGATTGCAGAGCCAATTTAGCTAAAGGTTTTTTGCTTAGCTTCTCTATTAGCTCATGGATGTGGTCTTCATTTTGCCGGGTCAGAGGAAGCTCGTAGTAGTAGCACACCTCGTCCCCACTTGTGAGCAGTGCCGCAAAGAGGGGTTGATGCTCTCCGGGCTCCCAATCCTCTTCTTCGATAGTCTGAATTGCTAGCGCCTCCAGCGCCTTGATAAATTCATTAATCTCTTCCTGAATACCTTGAATCCGCACCGCAAAACGGACCACCTCCTCACACTCAAAAGAAATGCGTCCAAGGAGATCGAGAAGAAACTCTCGTCCCGCTTCCCATTCTTCAGACATTTCCTCATCGATAAACCCATCACATGGCGCCTGCAATGTAAAACCACATATCAACAAAACTAATATAAAACGCATACTATAACTCCCTTACGTTGACGACTTCGCAAACCGCAAAATCGCGCTCTTAAACAATTTTAAACGAATATAATATCGAACTCTTATTTTGAATAAAAAGCAACAAATATTTGATTTTGACAGAGTATTTCGCAAAGGCTACCATTGCAGCATGTCTGTTTATGATGCTGCATGCCAAGTCGTAAGAGCTTTACAACAAAGTGGATTCGTCGCCTATTTTGCTGGGGGGTGGGTGCGTGACTATCTGCTCAAACTGCCTTCCAACGACATCGACATTGTGACAAGCGCAACCACCTGCGACATTCAAGCGATGTTTCCGAAAACGGTTGCAGTCGGGATACAGTTTGGCATCATCATTGTCGTGCTTGAGACGCACCAATTTGAAGTGGCTACCTTCCGGCAAGATGAGAAGTACTTGGATGGGAGGAGGCCAACAGGTTTCCATGCCACTTCCCCTCAAAAGGATGCAAAACGGAGAGATTTCACCATCAATGGCATTTTTTTTGATCCAATATCCAACAAAATCTATGACTATGTAGAGGGAGAAAAGGATTTAGAGGCAAAAATGATTCGCGCTATTGGCGATCCAAGCGCGCGGTTTTGTGAAGATCGACTGCGCATGATTCGCGCTGTGCGCTATGCAAGCCGCTTTGACTTTACCATTGAAAAACAGACGCTGCTTGCGATAATTAAGCACGCAGACCAGTTGCTACCAGCGGTTTCCATGGAAAGAATTTGGCAAGAACTCATTAAAATGGATCAAAATCCCCAGTTAGACAAGGCCCTACTCGCTTTACACAAACTCTTCCTTCTTCAAGAAATCTTTCCCGGCTTAAAAACCGTCTCCCTTGAAACGCTAAAACGCAGGCTGCAGCACCTCCCTTATATGCCGTTAAATACCCCACTTATTGCAAAAATTTTAGAGCTTTTTCCAGACAATGACCTAAAAGCCAGCTTACAGCTTGTAAAACGGTTTAAACTTTCCAACAAAGAAAAAGCCTTTGTGGAATTTTATTACGAGCTGCGCGCTTGTTTCAACGACTTAGCAACCTCTCTTTGGCAGTGGGCGCATTTATATGCGCACCCCCTTTTTCCCTTATGCTTATCTATAAGATCCATTCAAATGGAAGATAAAGAAACGTTTGGGGCGGTGCATAAAAACCGGATAAAAGCGCTCAGCCCTTTCATCCAGCGTTTAAAAGAAAACCGCCCATGGATCACGGCGGATAGGCTTATCCAATTAGGCATTCCAAAAGGGCCCAAATTGGGCAAATTGTTAATCTTAGGCGAGCAGATCGCAATCAATCATCAGCTGGACTCAGAAAGTAGCATTTTAGAAAAGCTCCAGCAGCACCCCTTATGGACGGATTAAAATTTTTTCTTTAATATTTTGTTCTCAAAGAGCAAATCTCGTATGCGTTCAGTTAGGGGGTGACAATGATAACCTATAAAGAGGTATTCCCATTTTTCTTCCAAACCCGAAGTTCAGGTTACCAATCAACATATCACCTACGGGTCGCAATACCAACGGTCTAGGGACACCCAACTGAACGCATACCAAATCTCTTGTATAGAAAATAAATAATAATATTTTGATTTTATATTTATTTAATTTTATTACAATAAAAATGATTTTTGTTATAATATTAACAAAAATTACAATAAACAATAAAAGAAGGTGATTAAAATGAGTGAAAAAATCTCACCACAGAAGGCTTTAATTGATTTCGATGTAAACAAACACTACCTAACCAAAGATCTACAACTAGTACAAAAAACCGGCTTCTTAGGAATGATAAATAGAATTATTCATCTTCTCACTCACCAACACGACATAAATAAGATAGCTGAGAAAATAGAGCAAATTGCTCATTCATTCCTTAGCGAGAATGCGCAGTTAACAACGGCGGTCTTAAACAACCTATCCGCCTTGCAAGACAAGTTTAAAGAGGGATCTTCTCAGGCACAAGTGCTGGCTCAAGTTATAGAAAGCATCCAACCCCCTCCATCTACTGATTCGGAATCAACAACATCTGAAATGCAAACAAGTGATTCAATGCAATCTCTTGACAGTGAAGAGTATATATTTGGAGATCCCGATTTAGTAGTCCCTTTTGACTATAATTGCGAGGTTGCGTCGGAGCTGGCAAAGACTGCAATCGCATTACTTGACAAGACCGCAGAGAAGGAAAGGGTAATTAAGAGAGGCGCTACATTAAACCGAGATGAAATCCAGGCCAAGGAAGAGCAGCTTGCAAGCGCAAGAAACGAGGAAAATCTAGCAGAGCTTTTCTATGCCCTTCAAATAAATGCTATGAACGGCTTTTTTACTCCAGCAAGCGATCTGAGTGAAGAGGTGTTAGATAAAGATGTTTTATTGGAAAAGATTCAAAAGATTTTTATTGAAAAAGAGCCACATCAAACAGAAAAAAAACCGATAAAACAAATATTTGCTGATTATTTCGCAAGCCAGAATGCATGAAATACGCAGGTGCGCTTTAATCAGACAAAGCCTCCAAGGTCAACGAATAAGGCACTGCGGACTGAGTAGGAGCTTTGCTATAGAAGCTCCTCTTCGCAGCGCCTCTATCAAAGAAGCTTTTGTCAGGACTACGTTTTGGTGCAATTGAAAAAAAATATTCTTTATCATAAATCCCATTTCCTCATTTTCCATAGCAATTTTACTGAGACATCTTTTATCTAATGTTTTTTCTTTTAAAGCCTGGCGCGTGCTGTATAAAGTTTGCGCTATGCAAAGGCGCCTTTCGTACATTGCCTTTGGCAAAAAACATTCTATTATTCCCTGCCCTCTTAATTGGGCCAGACGTTTTTGTAAATCTACGCGCTCTTGAAAGCGCCTGCAAAGCGGTATTTTTTTTCTCAAACCATCTACTTTTTTGGCTATTGCTTTTATGTCACCATCGCCTTGTTCGATCACCGCTTGATTGCTATCTATGGAGGCTGTCTGCGCCCTTCCAAGCACCTTTTTTGTGATGGGAGTCCCTTTTTCTATCACTAGAGCTTTGGTAAAGAGGGCAAGATCGTGCAACGAAATGCTCGATGGACACGTAATACAACATACTTGCAGCTGCTCTGTTAGATGGTACATGACAAGGGTTTCTAAAACATCATCCGAAATCGCTCTCGCAATGAGCATCAATCGCTCTTGCTTGCCCAGCTGTTTTAGCAATGTATCCAGTGCATTTGGCTCAACAAGATTTCCTTCCACAATGAGAATTTTCACATCTTCCAAAACAGAGGCCATTTTCTGGGGGTGAGTAATGAAGTAGGGCGATGCGATCCCCTCGCTAAGATGAAAGCCTGGTTTTGTAAAGATATCTGTTTTTTCAGCGTGGTGTATCACTAGCTCTGCTTCGTCTAAAGAAGGAAACGAAGGCAGATTAATCAAATCAGAGACAAACCGCGCCACTGCTTCATCATAAGCAGAAAATTGCAGCGCCAGCTGAAAAGGGGTGGGCTTTTTGCACCAAACAGAAGCATTGCAAAGGGAAATAATAAAACTGCTTATAGGAAGACTGGCTTTTTTTACCACCATTTCTTTAAATAACGCTGCGGTCAAGGCTGCTGTGAATGCATACAAAATAGGAGAGTCGCCTTGCATTTCACTCAATAGGTGTTTCATCTGTAAAACAGCAAAATTCTCAAAAGGATGAGAAGCTATAATACTTTCTACCAAAGCTTTGATGTCGCGCGTCATGGTAAAGCCATCGCGCGTCCCTATAGCCCCCTTTTTCCCCTCATTACTTGTCACTAAAGCGGTAACGCGAGCGATGGTCTCAAGCCCGGATAAAATAGGGCCAGACGCGTTGTAATCATGCGCAATAATTTTTGCCAAATCTCCCCCTCTTTGTTGATTTGCAAAAGTTTGCTGTTTAGTTGTACTCAGCAATGAGAAAAGGGCGGCGTTTTTGTAAAAACGCATCCAAGGACTTCTTCGAATGCTGCACCAAACTCCACACGGGATATCTTTCTTTTGATACAATCTCTAAGATTTTTTGAGAACCACAAGCTTTATAAAAAAGGCATTTATCTTCTTCTGACAAATGCTCCAAAGCCGCCGTTATTTCTTTGGGGTAAAGGGATTTAAGTGTACCAAGCAATAGACACTGCACCTGCAAGGGACGGTATTTTTTATAATCTGTAATACGAATCAAAGTGCCATGACACACTTTGTGAGCAAAAAGTCCATGAAGGGGCTGATAATGGAAAGGAAAAAAGGTCACCCCAGCAAAGTTTTGCTCTGTTAAGGCCTTTGTGTACCTCTCCGCATCAATCCATGGTGCACCTATCACTTTAAAAGGCAGAGTAGATAAAGTGCCTACATCTACTAAACGCAGGGCGCCAATAAGCCCCGTGGTCGCGAAAAAAAAGGGAGTGTCTATCTCGGGAATATTGGGAGAAGTGGGCATCCATACCAGACCTGTTTCCTGAAAAGTCATTTCCCTTTTCCATCCCTTCATTGGAATAACTGTTAACTGACACCCTATTTTATGCTCAGCGTTAAAATAACGGGCAAGCTCGCCTACGGTCATACCATGGCAATAGGGGATAGAAATGTATCCAATAAACGAGCGAAAGGAGAGATTGAGGGGCTCACCTTCGACTAAAGCCCCTAAGGGATTTGGGCGATCGAGCACAACGACAGCAATCCCCCTTTTTGCTGCCTCTTCCATTACATAATAGAGGGTAGAGGTATAGGTATAAGGGCGTACACCCACATCCTGGATATCATAAAAAATCACTTCAATGCCCTCTAACATCTGATTTGAAGGACGCCTTGTTTTTCCATGCAAACTGTATACAGGAACAGTGCCACTTAAAGAAGGCACTGCTTGCGCTGCATAAAACCGCCCATCAATTCCATGCTCTGGGGCAAAGAGCGCCACTAAAGGGAAATGCTCTTTAAACAGGGCTATGGTAGACGCTCCCTCTTTGTTCCTGCCAGTAGCGTTTGTAATAAGAGCGATTTTTTTATCCTCATACTGATGAAAATACTTTTCTGAAAAAAAGCGATCGACCCCAAGCTCAATACCGTGTAATATGGGGGAAAGTAGCGATAGGAAAATGCAAAACTTGATTATATTCATGAAAAGACTCTTTAAACGCACACGTACTCAAAAACCGTCACAAAGTCCCTACGTTAGGGAAATAAACCAACAGCTCAAAAACGCTCCTTGTCAGGACACCAAAGCTCGAGGAGACAACACCACTATACTCGCCGAAAACTTTCTATTGCAAATGCGCAGTTTAGAAAGCAGTAAAGAAAAAAGCCGCAGAAAACACCTTGCGAAATTCTCAAAAGACCCTATCAGCAAGCATTTACTGTTTCAGTTTGCCGACCAACTGTTTCGTTCGCATCATCCAGAGAGACAAACGGACCAGATTCTACACCTTTTAGATGTTTATGGCATCCCCAACAGCTTTTCGTTTTCTCAAAGAAGCTTTCTCTTTCTGTTCCGCTATCTTGCAACCCAACTTCCAAAAGTCGCGATCTTTCTTTCTCAAGCGGTGTTACGTTGCATCTTTAGAGCGGTTATCCAAACCAAACGGGTCACAACAAAAGCGCATGCGAAATACTGCCGTTACTACCATTTTGACCTCCACTTCCATGCTGTGGCAGAAAATGCAATAGGCTACGCAGACGCTCCTCAATATGTAAAACAGAACATAGAAGCGCTTGCAAACCCAGCAGTTGCCGGCAACTCTATAAAAATATCATCATTAGCCCCAAATATTGAGCCGTTGGCGGGGCAAACCACTTTAGAACATTTAAAGGGCCGGCTGCGCACTGTGTATAGAGCAGCTAAGCGACATAACAAGTCTGTCTATCTTGACATGGAGAACTATACGCTTTGTTATGTGACCTTTTCTCTCTTTATCCAGTTGCTAGAAGAAGAAGAATTTCACTCTCTAACAGCCGGCATTACCCTGCAAAGCTACCTACCAGACTCTTGGGATTTGCTAAAAAAGCTGGTTTTTTTTGCAAAAAAACGCACCCAAATGGGAGGCGCTCCCATTCAAATTCGCCTTGTAAAGGGGGCGTACCTCTCTCAAGAACAGATTGTGGCCTCCAAAGAAGGATGGCCACAAGCGCCGTTTACGCGAAAAGAAGAGAGCGATGCTTTATTTAAAAAGATGTTGCTCTTTGTTGTAGAAAACAACCACACTCCCTACGCACACCTATCTATTGCATCGCATAACGTCTTTGATATCGCTTTTGCCCTTTATCTCAAGGGGGAGAAAAAACTAAAAGACGACGTGTCTTTCGCCATTTTGCAGGGCATGGCCCCTACTGTCGGCCGCACGCTTACTCTACTAAACCAAAAAGTGGCAATATACTCCCCTACTGTTGCTCCAAAAAATTTCAGCAAAGCTATTCCATTCCTTGCAAGGAGGCTCGAAGAAAATACAAAACAAGAGCATTTTTTGTATGCAAGCTTCTCTATGCATCCTCAATCGCAAACATGGGAAGCACACCGCCAGGCATTTTTACATTCCCTAGAGAGGCAATCCAAAGTAGATTGCCTTACAAGGCGATCACAAAACCGCCTATCAGATCCAGCGCCTTTTTGTGCTACTACTCCTTTTGATACAACGCCAAAAACAGATTTCTCTCTACCCCCCAACATAAAGTGGGCACAAACGGTCCAGAAAAGCTGTATTACGGTAAAGCACAAAACCATTCCCCTCGTTTTTTGTGGAAAAGAACAGTCCGTGGGGACAGAGCACACCAAATTCCGGCTGTACAACTACTACACCGCAGATGCGGATATGATAAAAACAGCACTCGGCTTTGCAAGCCGTGCAGTATCTGATTGGCAATCCCTTACCTTAGAAACAAGGGCAGACCTTCTCTTAACCGTTGCTAATCAATTACAGCTGCATCGAGGGGCCTGCATACGCGCTATGATGCTAGCAACCCAAAAACCTTTCAAAGAAGCCGATCTTGAGGTCTCCGCCGCTATCGACCTGCTCCTGTATTACCGCGAATCAGCTATTAAACTACTTTCTATAAAAGACTTAGAGTTTTCTGCGCGCGGAGTATTTTGTGTGGTTACTTTTTGGGACTCCCCTCTTTTGTGGGCAGTCAATGGGATCAGCGCTTCTCTTGTTAATGGCAATTGCGTCCTTTTTGCCCCTCACCAAGAATCCGTGTGGGTAAGCTTTATCCTTGCTAACCTATTTTGGCAAGCGGGTGTATCAAAAAATGTTCTCCAATTCATGCCATGCAGCATCGAGACGCTAGCCGCTACAGTCCAAAGTACAGAAATGGATGGGATGGTATTCACAGGAGAAGCAAAGACGGCGCAGTCTTTTTTAAAAGAAAGGCCAGATCTTCATCTTCTTGGGACGACTTTTGGCAAAAATAGTATTATTTTGTCTGATATGGCAGACAAAACACAGGCAATCCAAGGGATTATCCAATCGGCTTTTATATACAGCGGGCAAAAACAGCATCGCGCCTGTCTGCTCATCTGTCTTGCTCCTGTTTATGACGATGCCCACTTTTTGCAGCAGCTTAAAGCAGCCGCTTTAAGTCTAAAAATGGGGCTGGCAACAGATTTTGAGGCAGCAATCACACCATTAATGACTCCCTTTTCTGAATCAGTGCAGTCGCTATTGACACTAGAAAAAGGAGAATCTTGGTTGGTGCAGCCTCAAATCGACCATAAAAGCAATCGCTGCAGCATCGGTATCAAGCTTGGAGTGAAAAAGGGCAGTTTAGCGCATTCCCATCTTCCTTTCTTCCCTATTTTATACGTAATGCGCGCTACGCACCTACAAGAAGCCATTGCTTTAGCAAACAGCACCCCTTACGGGCTTAGCACCGCTATTTACACGCTAGATGAGCGGGAGATGTTGCAATGGAAACGGGGCGCCTTTGCTGGGAATTACTACATTAACAGGCCTTTAGACAATCCTCTTCCTTTGCGACAGCCTTTTGGAGGCATTAAGATGAGCGGCTTTGGCCCTCCGGCCAAGATTGGAAGCCCTAACTACCTCACCCTGTTTTCTACACAAAAACAAATTAGCATCCCAAAAGAAAAAGCAACGGTTAATCCATGGGTAAATCAGCTGAGCAAGGTCGTGGAAAAAATTGATCTCACAGCTGAAATGCTCGGTACTTGGTATGCGAGCACTACCTCCTATGCTTTTTGGTGGCAACAATTTAAGCGACGGATTGACCTTGGAAAAGTGGTTGGAGAAGACAATTTTTTATCCTACGCCCCCTTAACAAAAATTCTATTACGCATTCAAGAAGGAGACCAGCCAATAGATTACTGTCGCATTTTTGCGGCAAGCCTGACAACGCATGCCAAAATGCGCATCAGTTGGGACCCAAAAAACAAAAAAGAGTTTATCCCTGTCGATTGGGAGAAGATTCTTCCTATTTGTACTTTAGTAGAAGAAGATCATGAAACTTTTTTGACATCAACCGCAAAGTTCAGGCCCAATATGCTCCGTTTATTGCAAAAAGGGTCTAAAGAAATCTATGCAAAAACCACGCCTGTTCCTGTAATCGATGCTCCTGTTTTAGCTAACGGACGCATCGAGCTACTACGGTATTTAAGAGAAGAATCGCTTAGCATTCACTACGAACGGTATGGCAACTGCGGGCTTCGGGAAGAAGAGCTAAGAAAGCCTATTTTATAAATGCGATTAATGATTTTTTTTGCTAGGCTTGTGAGCCTATGGATAAGCTCAATGCCCAACAAGAAAAAGCGATTCAGCATGTAGAAGGCCCTCTACTTGTCTTGGCAGGGGCTGGCAGTGGAAAAACCCACGTTGTGACGCAGCGCATCGCGCAGCTGTTGAGTTTAGGCATTCCCGCGTCTGAAATTGTCGCCCTTACGTTTACAAATAAAGCAGCAGAGGAGATGCGTGCGCGGGTGAAAAAAGCCACCTCACAATCGGTATTGATATGCACTTTTCACGCTCTTGGCGTGAAAATACTCCGAGAATCTATCGCGGCTATTGGGTATAAGCCAAACTTTACGATTTATGACCAAGCAGACAGTGAGCAGCTGGTAGGCAGCTGCCTTACACTCTTACAATACAAAAAAGAAAAGGGTTTGGTGAAAACCTTAAAATCGCAGATTTCCAATGCAAAAAATGCTCTTCTCCTTCCTCATCAAGTAGACTTTGCGGCGACAAAGAAAGACAACCCTTTCAAAGAGATTTATTTTCTCTACCAAGAAAAACTCCAAGAGTACAATGCTCTTGATTTTGACGATTTGCTGTTTAAATGCGTCGAGCTTTTTCAAAAGTGCCCCGCTATTCTCGAAGTGTACCAAAACAGGTGGTCCTTTCTCTTGATCGATGAATACCAAGACACAAACCAGGCCCAATACACCCTTGCGCAATATTTAGTTGCAAAGCACCAAAACATCTTTGCTGTGGGCGACCCCGATCAGTCTATCTATTCATGGAGGGGGGCAAATATAAACAACATCTTAAATTTTTCAAATGATTTTAAGGGAGCGGTCATTATTCCACTTGAGCAAAATTATCGAAGCACCAACCACATTTTGCAAGGCGCCAATAGTGTCATCAAGCATAACAAAGAGCGCCTGGACAAGTCTCTATGGAGTGACCTCGGCATTGGGGAAAAGATTCAGGTTTTTGTTGCAGCAAACGAGCGCGAAGAGATGGAATTTGTCTTAAACCATCTCCTCAAACTGCAACAGCAGCATCAGCTCCTTTTCAACCAGTGCGCGATTTTATACCGTACAAATGCCCAATCGCGAATACTGGAAGATGGCTGCATTAGGAGGCAAATCCCTTATATCATTATTGGAGGCATTTCCTTTTATCAACGCCGAGAAATCAAGGACATGCTTGCCTATTTGCGCATTGCCCTATCGCCAACAGATCTGCTCTCTTTTCTTCGCGTTGTCAACCTTCCAAAGCGAGGGATTGGGAAAACCACTTTAAACAAAATACAGCAAGCCTGCCAGGACCATTCCCTGTCCGTTATTGCCCTTTGTAGACATCTTCTAGAGAGTAACGCCTCTTTCAAACTCTCCGCCAAGCAGCGGATCGGGCTGAAGGATTTTTTACACGTTGTCTCTTCTATCCAAACCTGGATAGAAGGGGACACTCCCCTGTATAAGCTCATCGAGCAAGCCATTGACACCTCTAACTATCTAAACTATTTAAAGGAAGACCCAGATACCCTAGATGAAAGGCAAGAAAACCTACAGCAGCTGGTGAACAAAGCGCGTGAATGGGAAGAAGAACATCAAGCGCCCTCGCTGCAAACATTTTTAGAAGAGCTCTCTCTTAAAGCGTCCATAGATGAGACAAAACATTCCCATCAATCGGTCCGCCTAATGACGCTACATAACGGCAAAGGGCTTGAGTTTCCTTTGGTTTTTATAATCGGCATGGAAGAAAACCTGCTTCCCCACATCAACTCCAAGGAATCCTTAGCGGCCTTGGAGGAAGAGCGGAGACTTTGTTATGTGGGCATGACACGGGCGAAAAAATTCCTCTATCTCACAGGATGTCGATATCGCAACATGTGGGGTATACCCCGCATTATGGAACCAAGCCGATTTTTATCAGAAATTGATGAGATGCACTTTTCCTACGTAGACCAAGGCCAAGAAAAAGGGGCAGTAGGTGGGCTTTTTGTTGGCACAACTGTCTGCCACAAAGATTTTGGTAGGGGGGTGATTAAGAAAGTCTACGAAACCTCACTTGGTACTACCTACGATATCCATTTCCAAGGCGACCAAACGGCTAGATCTTTAGTCGCTAAATACGCCAAATTGACCTTGCCAGATTCGCTCGTCACGAGCTAAATTCCATAACGCACTTATAATCAATATATTAAAACGCTTATCTCAATAAAACAAAGAAAAGGTCTTTTTATGTTTAATTTAAAATTTATTATATGTTATAATTATTTTATTACATTAATAAAAAAGGTTTATTATGAGTATTATTAGAAGTTTAAGAACAAATAACACAATTCCCTCTTATGAGCAGAAAAAAACAAAGCACAACGAAATAAATCATAAAATACAAAGCCTGCGTAATCAAATAGAAGAGGCGAAGCTAGCTCCCGATGAACACAGGAAAATAGATAAGAAAGTAGCGCACCTAACACAAAAAATCAAAATAACACGTGGAGATATCAGCAAAGCAAAATTTACATATAAGCTAAAAACAGCCGTTAAAGTGGCAATTTACGCATTCGTTGCTATTGCTGTAATTAGCGCAGTTGCTCTAGCAGCTACCGTCCCTCCTTTTGGAATACCTATTTTAATAACAACTTTGCTAACAGCGTCTCCGCTTCTTGGAATTCCTCTCATGATAAAAAGGGCGCATAAAACCCTTGAGCAAGAAATTGGAAACAAAGAAAAAACATTGGGCCGGCTGAAAGAACGCTTAGAAAGCGCTCAAGAAAAGCAAGGAAAGTGCCGTGAAAAAGAGGCAAAAATCACCGAGCTCAAGCAAGAAATAGCGGCCTTGAAGAAAGAGTATAATGATTTTTTAGCAGCAGAACGATTCCTCAACCCCATTTCAAAGGAAGATTTGGCTACAATAAAAGAGGAGATGAAACAAGCCACCGATGAAGAAGCATCACAACGCCGTGATGCTAAAATAATAACACCCCAAAGAAAGGGATATGGTGAGTACAACAATCCGTATATTTCTACCCCAGTTCGCTCAGCTCCTCCGAATATTTCTACCCCAGTTCGCTTAGCTCCTCCGACTATAACAATAACAGACCCAAATGGTCACGCAGTCAATCCCCCCGAACAATACCACAAGTACCATAGTCATATTCGCTTGCAAAAAGCAATTCCCCACCATCCAGAACTTAGCGCTGCTCTTTTTAAAAGATAAGGGCCACATTTTCTCATGCGAGAGTGTATTTCACACTCTTGCCTAGTTCTTAGAACCCACATTCCGCAGGTATGTAGCCAAGTCGGAGAATTTTAAGTGATTCGCCAATTTTGGAGGTATAATCACACCCCTAAACGATAGGATCCTTTCAAATCATACTCTTACAGGATTGCAGCGAATGCTGCTTAGTCCCCTGGTCCTACTTTTGGAAGTAAAAGGGAATTGTATTGGTATTGTCCTCCTTAATTAAAGTATTTTTTGGTTTTTTACGCAGCGTCTTCATAGATTTTTTGATAGGTGATACCCAGTAAGCGTAAGATATCCATGTGCAGCTGCCGCATATTCAGTACGAACTCATGATGGGTCTCATCGATTTTCTCGTAAAAAATTGTGATTC
>JAUIKQ010000065.1 GCA_030430655.1 Chlamydiia bacterium | reverse complement strand
CCTTAGGACATTGGACAAGTTCATAGGCCAGATCGTAGCATGGGGGCATGTTTGTTTGGAAATCATTTCAATGCAAACTGCGCTGAGGCCTCAAGCCAAATGTGATCATGTCGTGTAGGCCAATAAGTAAGGATTTGTTTTGACTCGAAGCGGCTTTGCATATTTTTGTAGTTAAATTGGGTTTGTGGCCTTTGTCACGCAAATGACGCTGCAATGCTTTAATGGCGATTTCGTGGCTAAGATGCGGAATTGATTTTTATAAGATATATTTGTAGCATCAGGCTAACGACGTTTATGGTGGAAACAGAGTATGCTTCACTTATCGCCCAGACTGTGGCTTATTTTAGTCGCTTCGGCAAGTTCTGTTGCGATGATTTTTCTCGATGCTTCTATCTTACCGGTTTCTTTGCCAACCATTGCGAGGCAGCTGCACTTATCTGTTTCGCAAATGCACTGGATCATCAATATTTACTTTTTAACAAATGCGGTGTTTGTCATTGCAGGTGGACGGATTGCAGATATTTATGGAAAGCGGCGTATTTTTTGTATAGGCATGTCCGTTTTTGCCCTTTCTTCCGTGGTTGGTGGGCTTGCTTTGAGTGGCTTAGAACTTATTATCGCAAGAGCATGCCAGGGCATTGGTGCCTCGATGATGGCGCCCCCAGCAACGGCTTTGATTTTGGATCATTTTCCTTCTCACTTTAGAGGGCGCGTCGTTGGTGTGTTGGTGTCTATCGGTTCTGTTTTTTTGGCTATAGGCCCATTTTTAGGAGGTTTCCTCACTCAATTTGTTTCGTGGAGATTGATTTTTTGGATGAACCTCCCTATCGCTATTGGTGGGACTATTCTCACCCTTTATGCAGTGCCAAAATCAGAAAGACGCAATGAAAGTTTTGATTTTTTAGGCTTTGCTTTACTCTTTTTTGCCCTGGGCGCTCTTATACTAAGCGTGATGCAAGGAAGCGCTTGGGGGTGGGAGTCTACCCGCGTGCACATCCTTTTGTTGATGAGCGCTTTTGCCTTCTTTTTACTGAAATGGACAAAGAAATTTGCGAAACACCCATTCATTGATTTTGCGTTGCTAAAGAATAAGAAGTTTGCTGTTGGCTTGGCTGTTATTGGTATTTGCCAGTTTTTGCTTATGATGACCGTTTTTTGGTCCATTGCTTTTCAAGCTATTTATCACTATACCCCTTTTCACTCCGGCCTTTTAACGTTAATTTCTACTTCTCCTATCATCGTTTGCGCGCCTTTAGCGGGATATTTATCCGATCATTACGGCGCTTATCTCCCAGTGCGCACAGGGTTTGGTTTGGCAGTCGTCGTGTTTGCTTATTTAAGCGCCATTATCTACTACAATTTTGTTACCACTTTCACGCTGATTTTGCCGCTGTTTTTGTTTGGATGCAGCATTCCTATGATATTGACCCCTGTTGCAACAAAAGCGCTGAGCGCTGTGCAAGCTAAAAACCGTGGGCTTGCTAGCGGAATGAATAATACAGCTCGCTACTTTGGAGCGAGTATTAGCATTGGAATTCTTAGCGCTGTTTCCTTGTTTGTGCAAAGAAAAGTATTTACAGCCAAGCTACAAACATCTACGGCAACCGCACATATCCATCCCAGGGCCTTTTTTACCCTCCCTTTTCCCTCGTTGTCCCCTAAGCTGGAATCTATGGTACAGCACTTTATGCTACTCGCAAAAATAAAGGGATTTTTTGCAATACACTGCCTTGGTTTGCTGTTGTCTATTATCATGTTTTGTTTTGTGTGTATTTATTTTCGCAAGCCAAAACCGCACACGCAGCGCTAATATACAGTTTGCGTTTAAAACTTTAAGGGAGTATTTGTAGATGAAACTGCTAGAGGTGTATACATGAAGTGGTGGATGGTTTGTGTAGCGAGTCTTTTTTGCTTTAATGCTTTTGCACGTCCTGATGATATTCGTGTCGTGCCTTTGCAGCCTACGCCAGAGCCAACGCATGTGCAGCTCACTCCTATTTTTCCAAAATCCAAGGCGGTTGTTCACAGGCTGCCAGCCCCTTTTCAGTTTAGAATCGAGGGGTTTCCTTTGGGAACAAAAAGTCAGTTTGATAGAGCGCAAGAAGTCTTTAACAGCCCAAATGGGCAAAGCGTGCATGTCTTTATCGATGACAATTTTTATATGGCTTATTCCCGCTCTGTGATGGACTCTTTTGATGAAAATAGAGAATTCAATGACAAGATTGTGCGATTTTCTGTTAAAGAACTTTCAGACGGAGAGCATGTAATACGGGCGTTTCCTGTACGCTCTTTTAAGGAGAGCTTGAAAGGAAGGGGGTGCTATTTTGCTAGAGTGTTTTATTATAAGTCCACTGCATCGAAAAACCCTTTCGACATAAATGCCCCATGTCTTACCTATAATCAACCACAGGGGATATATTATCAAAACGCAAACTCCCCCCTTTTACTCGATTTTTACATAATGAACTGTCGCCTTTCTAGCGATGGTTACCGTGTGCGGCTTTTTATCGATGGCCAGTTTCAAGAGGCGCTAGACCGTTGGACCCCCTACCTCATTTATGGGCTTTCTAAGGGCAGCCATACTATTTCCCTACAGCTTGTCGATTCTCACGGCAGGCAGGTTCCAGGTCTGTTCAATCACACCACAAGAACAATTATAATAAACTGATTATCAGTAAGTTGAGTTTTTCTTTTCAAAGCAGGATTTTCCCAAAATTCTTGATCTATAGATAATAAAGGAAATCTAACGCCTAGCAAAATGGGGTGTCTTAGATGGAACTATAGGGGATTGGGGGGGGTCTTTTATGGGTAAAGATAAAGCGGCTGTCATGACAGTGCAAGAAGCTGTCGAGCATTTGTCCGATATGGCAGAAATTGATGTAGATGAAGCCGAAGGAGGAACAGAAAAGAGCCGCCTTTTTTCTTATCAATGGATGAATCCTGACGATGAGAGAGGAACATTGGATACAGTGCGTAGCACTTTCAAAACAATCCATAACTATATTAAGACACTGAACACTAAAGAATTAAAGAACTTAGACACACAAAAAGGGGTTCATTCCATCATGGTGCTTGCTGGCGAGGCTGCAGAAAAGATGGATAAGTGCCGTTCGCTTTTTCGTAATACGCTGCGTTCCAAAAAGTTTAGTGAGTTAGAAGAATATAAAAACCTTCGAGAATACTATCTCTCTAAAATTTTTCAGCGTTTTGTATCAAGCATGAAAGAAGAAGAGCAGTGGGAAGAAGAATTTGGTGAAGAAGTTGATATTTTTGATGTACAGCGCAAGGGATTAAAAGATTTAGAGACGGTAAAAAGAGATAGAGAATATGAGTATTTTTATCTTTTAGATGAAAATGGGCAACCCTTTTACACGCGCAATTTAGTGCGACACATTCGTTTAGTGCGTGATTTTGATGAAATTTTATCTGATAACTTAGGGAATGACCCTTTAGTGCAAATGCGGGGTTTGCAAGATAGATTGGTACAATCACAAGCGCAGGCCATGAAAGAGCAGACTGCTTGTGAAATAAAGGCATTCTACAAAGAAGGATTTCAATACAAAAGTCATCCTTTTGTTGCAGATGTTGTTAAAATTACAATGGCGCTTTTTTTAGCGAGTAACAAATGCAATCTAGCACAAAATACAACGGGGAAAACCTGTCTAGACTATTTTCGCGATTTTCAAATTTTTATTCGCAACTTAATCGAGTCGCGTGAGTACAACGACCTGGCGCGGCAGGAGGAAGTAGACTTTCCCCCTTTGTACGAGAAAGGCTTTTTTCTTGTTTTGCACCTTGTTCGCGCTTTTTTCCTACATGATCAAGAGACTAAGCCACTTTTAGAGTTTTTAAGCAAACTCACTCAGAAAACGAAATTATCCCTGGACACGTTAGCTATTTTAGAAGAGGTAGTAGAGCATAATGAAAAAATGCGCGCTGCTCTGAAACAGTATCCAAGCGGGCCATTAATGAAAGCGCTTGATTTCTTTACGGATATCAAACACACGAGTTTTGATCCTCTATTGCAGGGCAATTTTCCTTCTCGGCTTTTTACGATCAAAAGAGAAGGGATCTGTTTGACTGCCTTACGTTTGCCTTGTCCCACCATGCAGGAAAGGATTTCCAAAGCAGAGATTACCAAAGAATTTTTAGCTTTTTTAGATGGACTAAAGATAGATCATAAAAAATATTTAATGCTTAATTTGCAAGACCGCACTTCAAAAGAGGCGATTGCGCGCTGCAAAGCGGTAGAGAATCTTAGCCGGAACGCCGAATACGCCGAGCAGTTTACGGTAGTCACTTTGGCTAAGGACACGGACTTTTATCTACAAAAAGGGGAGTATTTAAATAGGAATGATAGCGCAGATTTTTGCCATCTTTTGGTGCAACAAATTCGGGAAGGAGAAAATTGTGGGTTTTTCTTTCCCAAAAAGCTTCTTCCTAAAATCGATGCTTTTTTAGACCCTGCTGTGAAAGCGATTTTCCAAACTTTTTTCCGAAAGGCTTCTACGTTATCTCGCGCTAATCGATTGGTGTTTATAGAAATTTTCTATAGCTTTCTTATTTTAAAGTGCTTAGAGCTAAGCGAGTGCAATCTATGGAGTTTGACTTGTAAAGACAGTTTAGATGTGGGCGCTGTTTCTATGGGGGGATATTTCGCCTTTCTTCATTTCCTTACAAATACAAAATGGGACAGAAAGCGGGTAGATTTTTTTCGTTATTTGTGCCTAGCCCCTGCGTTGCAACATAGAGAAAGGGTCGTACATATGCATAGGTTAAGCCGCCAGGTAAGCGCGCTTTCCAAAATAGCGGAGAGGCTCAACTTGGCGAAACCGGCTGATTTAAACGCCTTGTTTATTTTGTTTGATCATCCTTGGACGCAGTGCAAAATCCATTTACCCCAACCTGATGATAAAGGAGATTGGCTAGAGTAACTCTTCTATTAACACAGGTGCCAATGGTTTGAAAAGGCGCATTTTTGTCTGCCCAGGGCGATTGCGTTTAAATTTTGACTAGGAGCGAGACAATCTGTCCGCTACTTGTCCAGAAAAAGGGAAAGAGGATGGTAGTTTTAGAAAATCTCCAGTCAGCTTCCTCAGCAACAGCTTTCGATCTTAACCTTAAATCAGATAATTTTTTTTGAAAAAAAGAGTTGCAAAAATAAGGCAAGCTCGGTAGAGTGGGGCCCGGAAGGAGGCTACCTTGATAGCAAGCAGATTTCTTAATCCCAGGAATGCTCTAGTCTTTCGGCGCGTCTTTGGGAGCGAAAGAAATAAGGACATTCTGATCCATTTTCTCAACGATATCCTTGTCCCGCAGGCACCGATAGAAGGGGTGACTTTTTTAAAAACAGTCCAAGACCCTGCGATTGCTCCTCTTCGGGTGTCTTTAGTTGACGTTCTGTGTGAAGACCGGAATAAAAATCGTTTTATTATAGAAATGCAGGTTTCGCACGAGAGAGGGTTCGATCGGCGTGCGCTATATTATGCTGCAAGGGCCTATTGCTCTCAGAGGACAAGGAACCACAAATTTCACGATTTAAAAGACGTTTATTTCCTTGCTATAACCGATTTTGCCCCTTTTCCAAAAAAGAAAGAGTGGCTATCACGAATAGGCCTGAAGGATTTAAAGACTGGTGAGCATGATATCGGAGCTATTCAGCTTTTGTTTATGCAGCTTCCGCTTTTTAAAAAAAATAAAGCCCACCTAAAAAATATGACACTTTGCGAAAAGTGGGCTTATTTCTTTAAGTATGCCGATGAGACAACAGAGGCGGACTTAGAAAAGCTTGTTGGTGAAGATCAAATCATCAAAAAGGCTTATGAAGCATTGAATCGGTTTGGTTGGTCTGAAAAAGAGCTTAATTATTACGAATCGATTGAGATGAAAATCGCTGCAAATGAGGCAGTTAGAGAAGCAGCGTTTGAGAAAGGGCACTTTACAGGACATGCTAAAGGGCATGCTGAAGGACGCGCTGAAGGATGCGCTGAAGGACGCGCTGAAGGAGATGCTGAGGGACGTGCTCAAGAACGTATGGAAATTGCCCGTTTGCTCATCAAACAGGAGCTGCCCCCTCGTCAAATTGCGCAAGCAACAGGGTTATCTTTAGAGGCAATCCAAGATCTTAAAGACTAACTATTTACTCTCAAGCCAAGAAGTGGTTTCTTCCATTATGTATAGATAGACACTCCATTGCAGCGCGGAAGGGTAGGCACGTTTTCATCCCAATCCCCCAAAGGAGGTGAGGATTTCCACATATCCCCTCTAAGTTTGGGGATGCTTATACTTTCGGAAACTTTAAACCATCAAATTTAAATGCAATCGCCCTGACTAAATAGCCTAAAACCTTGCCGCATTTGTCTTCTGCATTTAAAATCTTCTCTATTCACCTTTGTAGAGAGGATTTTTTTATGGTTACTTCTACTTTTAGTTCTACAGTAGGTTGCGTTCAAGACCAGCTAGCCCATTGGCAGGCCGCGGAGGAAAACAAGTCCAAACCGTTACTTCAAAATCTTTTGGAAGTAATAAAGAACGCTCCTGTTGTGAAATGGGAAGAGAGTCGAGTGGTGACACCTGGCGATGTCTTTGGCTACCAAACTGACAAAGGGCTAAAATTGGTGACAAAGGATCCTCTAAAGCTCTTTTGGCAAGGCGACCAGTCGCAAGGGCTTTTCTTGGAAGGAGAAAGGGCAGTTGCGGGAACAGTAACAGGAGAGATTGAGAGCGAAACAGAGCGCTCAAAAGAGAAAAAGTCCACTCACATTCAATATGATAAAGGTCGAATAAAGCAGAAAGAGGCCGATTTTGAAATCGATATAGAAAATTATAAAGAGCGTGTCAACTACGATGGGGGGCATATCATCGATCACAAATTTAGCGCTGAAAGCTCCCACACAACTGAGTCGAATTACTTTCCGCAGCACTTCTACTACAACCAGCACATTAAAGAATACTTGGTAAAAGCCAGTCGGTGTGATGCCTTTGTTGAGATTCCCTTATACACCCCAAATCCTCCTCAAATAGGGGTAAAAGGACAAAAAGAAAAGTATCATCCCATCCCTGCTGCCATTATTCTTGTCCAAATCAAAGATAATAAGATCCAGAATATTTACTGTTTTCCTAATAACAGAACTGATTATCAAAAGCTTAGCGATTCGATTGAAAAAGATAAAGCAAAAGTACTTAGCTCTTATTTTCAGCTCAGTCCCGCTCTC
The DNA here is from genome assembly GCA_030430655.1 of Chlamydiia bacterium. Classification (GTDB taxonomy): domain Bacteria; phylum Chlamydiota; class Chlamydiia; order Chlamydiales; family Simkaniaceae; genus JAUIKQ01. The sequence continues at coordinate 2,013 of JAUIKQ010000065.1, read as the reverse complement.
TATCGGCTATTTCTTCCAGCAATTATCGGTGCAACAAAAGAGGAAAAGCAGGACAGAGAAGAAAGGTTTTGTGATTTGATGGATGATGTCACTCTAGGAATGTCTCTTACAGAATGTGGGGATGATGCTGAGTTGATTGCTAAGCTTTGCTCTGATGTTCTGCATGGGAAAAGCGTGGACCCAGAGATTTGTTTAACAACCCCTCACTTTGATCGAATTAAACACCAGCCCCTCGACCTTCCTTTCAATCTTTTGGGAGAATACCTAGTTAAATACTCTTTAAGAAATGCGCTCAAATCAGAAGTGATTTCGACTGAATCTCGTCTGATTATTACAAATGTGATCATTGACTTTATCGAACATTACCATGAAGTTTCTGAAAAAGCTTTAGACTTTATTGAGACATTAGCGCCTGAGTTTCACCAAACGCTGGAGGATCTCAATGCGATAGCCCCTCAGATGAAAGAGCAAGAGCTTTTGTTTTTGATCAATGCAGTGCAACGCCTTTCAAGCCCTTTTTGTCATTCCTTTTTGACAGAGAACCGAGATGAGCTTTTTGATGGCGATTTGGGACACTTTCTATGTCAAACTGGAGATCTTTTGCAGCTGTATCTTAAAAATTTTTCCATCGAAGACCTTCAAGGAGCGCAGGCAAACCACATGATTTGTATCTTAGCAGACGCTAAGGGGTCTTTAAGCTACTTGCAGGAATGTGGAGAGGACGATGGCTTTGAAAATCTTCTTCCGGTTCTTTCAGACGCAGCCAAAGGAGCGCTTTCGCTGCTGAAAAAAGACCACAAGAGTAGCTTTAAAGCGACGTTTCTAACAGGCCTTGACAGGGGCCAAGAGGTCAGAGCGGGCAGTGCTTTCTTAGAGTCTCAGCTTTCTAGTCTTATTTTGGATGAAGAAGACCCCTCTTCCGACTGATGTGTATGTTGAATAGAGAGGGCACTAGAGGAGGTCTTTATCTACGGTTTCTTCTTGGAAAGCATGGAGGTGGCGCACCTCAATTTGAGACTCTGCAATGAGGTGATGCGTTCCCTGCACATTGAGAAGATACAGCATGGTTTTTTGGCTAAGCGGTCTGCTTTCCAAAATTTTAATCTGTTTCATTTGATTCATCCCTCGCATACGTATTGAGGAAAAGCGACGAATCATCCAAATAGTTAATCCCACCAAGATAAGGATACCCAAAAGAATGGTCACCGTCTTAAAGATGGCAGGCTCGAAGGGGACAGCCGGTCCTTGCATGATTTCTTCATCCGTTGCTATTTCAGAAGCAAATGTTTCCTTTTCCATATCTCCTATTGCAAAAGCTGGAGAAAAGCAACATAAGAAAAAAATGATGAGCACACGCATAAAGACCCTTTTGGTTGTCAGCTACAAGCGCGAAGTGAGTCTAACGCAAAGGTTGCTATGGAGCAAGCTCAAATTTCTGTAGGAAAAAACCTTTTTCTTTGCTAAGGATAGAGGCAAAAGAGAGGTAATATGGAAAAACGGGAAGAACAAGATTCTCTGGGAAGCATGTATATACCCAGCGACAAATATTGGGGAGCACAAACCGAAAGGTCTAAAGAAAACTTCAAAGTAGGAACAGAAAAAATTCCTTTAGAAGTTATACACGCTTTTGCTCTTGTAAAAAAGGCGGCTGCCATAGTGAATGCAAAGCTCTCTTTGCTAGAGGCAAAAAAACGAGACTTGATTGTGTATGCGTGTGATCTTGTTTTGTCAGGCAAAGTAGATTCCCATTTTCCTTTGGTTGTATGGCAGACAGGCTCTGGAACGCAAACCAACATGAACGTAAATGAAGTAATCAGTAATCTGGCCATTTGTAAGGCAGGAGGGAAGATAGGCTCTAAAGTTCCCATCCACCCCAACGATGATGTAAATAAGTCGCAGTCTTCGAATGACACGTTTCCAACAGCAATGCATATCGCTGCCACTTTGAAGATAAGATCCCACCTACTCCCCGCAATGGAATGTTTTGAAAAGGCACTGCTCGAAAAGGCTGAG
>JAUIKQ010000064.1 GCA_030430655.1 Chlamydiia bacterium | reverse complement strand
ATAAGCAGCTGTTCCTGCGAGCAAATTGACCAGAAACCTCTGTGAACTCCTATGGTGAGTGTATTCAATTTGCGAGACGCTTTTAAGCTGATCATTGACCGTTTCAATAAAGATCTTTTTCTCAAGAGGATTTTATCATCTTACACCCATTGCTAACAATGTGTTAGCAATGGGCGCAAAATGATCCATTGCCTAGGGCCCAAGAACCTACAGCCTACAAATTCCCGACACACCCCAAGAGCCAAGGGAGCCCGTCTTGTTCGAGCAGCAGGCAGCGAGAGCGAGCCCCTTAGAGGGGAAGCGCCCGATGGCTGTTGCCCATTGGTTTTTATTCACCGGTCTTTGGCAAACGGTAACTTTTTCTGAATAAAGTCTTTCTCCTGTTTTAGCATGGTTCATTAAAATTGCAGTTGCAGCTTCTAGAGCTGTGGGTATCCCATAAGGAATTTCACTTTGCTGCGCACACGTTTGAACAAGGGTTTTCATATGTTCGTAATTCTTTTTTTGACTATTCGGAATCACATCTCGGGTCATAAGGACCCAATAGGATGGATAACTTTTCGCTCCCAGCTCCCTTTTTATGTCGTTATCATAAGCTCGATATTGAGTTTTATATCCCACTTTTGGCTCCCTAATGAGCTCAGAGAGACGATTGAGGGTAAAAGGCTTTCTATTAATAGTATTGGGAATGAGAACTAGCATATGCGTTTCTCTTACCTTTTTATCGGGCCAGAATACACAAGGCCTATCCAAAATTTCTCTAATATTGTTAGGCAATGGAGGTTCTGCTCCAATATCTCCAAAACATGTGCCCCATTGAGATTTTCCAAACTCAAAACAAAACAAATTTCTTGGTTTTTCAGTTATTTTTTTCCCTAAAAACCAACCTTTTTTCACTTGAGGTCTAATGACATCCTTAAGAAGTATTCGCGAGAGAGGATCCTTTAAATCTATTTCTAATTCTTTTGCAACATCCCTTAAATATTTTATCTGGCTAGCAAACTCAATCGCTGCTTCAGAATTAATGCCTGGGAGATTTAGAAGTCCCATTGATTCTCCTGCTATTACTTCTACCTGAAGAGCAGCTCTTTCAACTTCCAAGCTTGCAAGAATTTCATGAGCTGTTTCTTCTTTCTCTCGATATCTTTTCAATACTATAGTCGCTGCATCACTCGCCACAACTAAAGCTTTATCATCAACGACAGAAGTTCCTTCTAAGAATCTATGAGCCCTTACTACATCACCCTTAATCTTGATAATTTCAAAAAAAGAGTCTTTCTCTAGGTAAAGCATTGATGCAAGATCTAAATCTTCTATTCTTTTTTCAATTTTACTTTTTAACAAATCAAGGCGATCATCTCAATCCTCATGCCCACAAATTTCTTTGACTCTATCAATTCCTTCGTCAATAGATTTTCCTCCACATTCAAATGACTCAATAGGTACAGAAAAAGATTCAACCACCTTATTAAGCTTTTCTTTTTTCTTAATAATTTTTTTTAATCCCTGCAACTTTATTAAAGCTGAATAAACTTGGTCTAATGATTGACAATACAGATCAAAAAAATCATCACATTCCTGTGTGACTGCACGTTTTTTTTCTGATTGTTTAGCGCTATTATGAATCCATAAAGGGATGCCAAGTGGAATCGAATAAACAATTGTCTGTAAAGGAGATAACCGATACTGATCTTTTACTTCTTCCTTAATTTTTTCAAGACGAGCGTGTTTCTGTTTTCGAAGGTTTTTCCATTTTTCATCAAACTGCTGAGGCGTATCAGCTCTGATTCCTTTCAACCCAAAAATATGCTCTTGAAGCTGCTTTTGTTTCTTTTCAAGCGCTTCTTTCTTGCCGGGGCTAGCTTTTTCTCCAAATTCTTCAAGGGCTTTTTTTATGAGGAATACATCGATAGTTTTGATAACATGATCGACTATTTTTTTGATGCATCCTTTAACAATCTTCTTACTAAAAACATCTACAATTTTAGGATCTATTTCTGGTAAATGTAAAAACTCTCCAACTTCAGGATGAGAAGAAGAAAGAAGAACTTTGATTAAGCTTGATTTTAAAACGCTTTGCTCAAAAGCATCTACATTTCCTATATCAAAGCTCTGTAAACCATCTATTTTTGGCATTAAATCTTTTTCAAAGCATTCTTCGATTAGTTTTTTATGATTTGGATGTAAAAGTTGCTGAGTAGACCAGCTAACACCTCCATCTAATGATGACAAACGATTAAGACAATGCTTACGGTTTTCAGCATTCTCAAGATCAAACAAGGGAATAAAATAGCTTAGACCAATCTGCTCGCGTAACTCTTTTTCTTTTTTTTGTACTTCCTGACGATGCTCTATTTTTTCTTCTGTTTCGGGAAGATCCTTTAATTTTTGCTTCAATTTTGTTCTTTTTAGCTCAGAAAGTTCTTTCTGATACGTTTCTATTTTTGACTTTAGGGAGGGATCATCAAGTTCAGTAAGAGCTTCTATTTTTGACTTTAGGGAGGGATCATCAAGTTCAGTAAGAGCTTCTATTTTTGCTTCCAGTTTTTGCTCTTCTTTGGATGGTCTAGTTAATTCTCTTCTTTGTTCAGCTTCTATCGATTGAACTTTTACAAAATTCACGTCGTTAGAATATTTTGTAATCCCTAATATACAGCTTTCTGTATTGCCCAATAAACGCTTTAACTGATTTCCAAGCTGAGCAGCAGCAGCGTATCTTCCTTCGGTATTAGTAATTGCTTCAAGGACTAGAATTTTGGGTTGGTATTTTTCAATAAGTCGTTTAAGAGCACATTCCATCCCTAGGGAGATTAATGAGCCATTTGTATCGCTAAACCCTGGAAAATCCACAATCGCTAGGTCGCTGAGTATCTTCACTGTTGGAAGAAAGGTGCAAGATTCTCTACCGTGGCCAATCAAGTTATCTTGCTTATTAGTAGATGAATATTTGCCATTAACATCTACTACCATTTCATCTCCTCGAAGAAAACACAGTGTTGTAGATTTCCCAGCTCCAGTGTTGCCTAACAAAAAAAGAACATTCTGAATATCAGAAGGGAGAGTAAAGGTAACTTGCTTAATGACAGATTTTTGCGTTTCCAAAATGATATGAGAAATCTCAGAAAAAGATAATGTCCGTATTTTTTCTTCTCTTTCAATGCGAGTTGGAAGCGCTTTCATATCAAGAAGATGGTCGTAAAGATGAATATATTCTTCTTTTAATAAATTCTCCAAGTAAGCAGGATATTTTTCAGGATGACTCCTTCTTTTTTTTGTTAGAATTGTTTTTCTCGATTCAATGGCCTCCTTAAGTTTTTTTTCCTTATGGTCTGGATGAGCTTTTTCTAAATCTGTAACAGTGGCGGGAGAAGCGGTTTGCTTACCGATAAAGGTTTTCATTGCTTGCAGACCAGAGGCTACAAGTTCTTTCTTTTTCTCATCAGACATGTTAAAGCTGAGCGTTCCAACATCTTTTACGTCAATCTCAATCACTCGAGACTGATTATACGGGTTCAGCGATCGGATAGCTTCTTCAGCGCCGAGATAGACTTGACAAATTCCCTTTAATAGATCTCCTGTATTTTTTACATTCCTTTGAGTCTGTTGAGGTGTTAGAGAGGAAAAGAGGCTGAATCCAATAGTCTCTTTGTTGAATTTGGGACAGTTTCCTTCAGGACCAAGATCCTCCTGAGTAAGGTACTTTTTCTGATCAAAGGTTTCAATGGGGAAATTATAAAGCATACCTCCATCTAGGAAAGAGCCAAACTGGGGATAAGGAATACGATCTCGCTGCTCACCACTTTTTTGTAAAATATGCATGACATGCGGTTTAAAGACTCCAGGAATAGACATAGAAATTCTTATTGCATCTGATATAATCATATTCCTGCACTCAGGATCTTGAGAACTTATATGGACTATCTGTGGGTCACTTCCTAATCTTGTACCATATACATGAAGGTGTTTGAACTGAGAACCGCTTTCCACAAGTTCAGCAAGTTCCCCAAAAGTGAGGTATTTCTTTCCTGTAGCAAATTCAATTTGTTCCTCCATCCACAGTCTAAATGTCTCCCCCTTACATATTCCTGTGCACCGGTACAATTTTTTGCATTGATTTGCAATGAACCTCAATGGATTTTTATGGATATCAGCACATGTATGAAGAACGCCTTGTAGAGTATCTATGACTTGAAGAGTAGATTGATCCTTTACTTGAGTTATTTTTGAAGGAAGTGAATGATCCAAAAATGTCATTAAGTCTGTTGTCATCAAAAGCTTTTGTAACGTGTCTATTGGACGACCAATAGCAACAAGAGTGGCTGTAATTGCGCCTGCTGATGTTCCAGCAACCCTTTTTACTGATGAAAGGTGACCCTGCTCGTGCAGATAAGTAAGAGCCCCTACAAAAGCTAAACCTTTTGGCCCTCCTCCACGAAAAACAAGATTTTTGGGAGGTTGAAAAGAAGGGGAAGGAAATCGATGCCTCAATGCTTTATTTGCTTTCAAACTTTTGAGTAAAGCTTTACAAGATGCAGCAAGGCTTCCTGGCACTTTATTAAGGAGGTCTATAGGACGTTGATCGTTCTCGTCTACAGGGTTTAATTTACAGCCTAAGGTTGCAAGAAGTTGAATGATATCAAAATGCAATCCATCGGCTGCATAATGCATTGGTCTTTGTTGGTGATTGTCTTCACATTCAAGAAAAGCTCCTGCCTCGTGAAGCAATTGGACAGAATCTTGCTGACCTAAAGAAACAGCTAAAATCAAAGGCGTTAGTCCAGAGTGATTTTTTTGATTAATAAGTCCACTCACTTTATCTTTTTGTTGCTTTAATAAGTAAGAGAGCGCTTCGAATTGATGGAAATAGATAGCCACGTGGAGCAAATTCCCAATTTCTCCGCATTGATCCTCTAATGATGCTTTTCCCTCCACTATTAATTTTTCAATACAACGAGTTTTTCCTTTCATCACTGCAAAACCAATTCCTGTTAGAGAAATAGCCTGATCTTCACCCACAGAAATCAGACGATTAATGTTGGCCCTCTTTTTAATTAATTCTAAAACAACCCGGTCCTGCCCAAATTGAATTGCAATTTCCAATGGAGTTTGGTTTTTATTATTTTCCCCATGCATATCAAGGTGAGACGTTAAAAGTGGAATAAGATGAGCCGCTCCTTCTCTTGCTGCTGTATGCAATGCAGAATTCCCCTGAAAATCTAATGAATGGATATCAATATGTCGGTTAATCAATTCAGAAGTCCATGGTGCATTTTGAGAAATTGCATAATTAGCTAAAGAATTTTTGAAATATACAGCAAGCATTGCAAGATCATTTTGTACGTTTTCTTTAGCAAGTATCTTCCATTCTTTGTCTTCACAAGCCTTTAAAGCAGATTCAAATGCCTCTGCGCATGCTCCTGAAAAAGAGCTTTCGTTAACAGTGTAATCAAAAAGAGTTGCAAATCTTTTCATGAGCTCCCAATCCTCTTTATTGGGGTCAATAGTCTGTTGGCTTTGACTTAATTCTACTCTCACAGTCATAGATGCCTCCCATAGGAAGTTAATTTAAAGAGAAAGAGATAGATTTTATGGAGAAAAAGATTTACTTTGAAGAATTATTTTTTAGTCTTAAGTTTTCATTGAAAACCCATGTGTCCCACTGATCGTTTAACCCAAAAAAGCGTAGCATAGCCCTAATCATGACAGGTATCTAGAGCCTTTTCTAGCCTAAAACGGTTGAACATATCAGCTGTTACTCCTGCTCTAAACAATGTTTCCATGGCTTTGCTTTGAAAAAAGTTTGGCCGAAGCGCGCAGATTGTGGTTCTAAAGCGTATCTAAAGCGCGCCGTGGATGAATTCGCTTGAAAATTTTTCCGAAAAGAAGCTAAAATGCGCTTGCAGTTCACTTTAAGCATAAAACAAAGGGAGGTGTATGAATGTCTAATAAGTATTCTCCAGCTGTTCCGTTTTTAGGGTTGCGGCACTTTTTCGATGATGAAGAAAATTGGGGACTCGCTCCTTCTTCTGCGGATGTTAGCGTTTATGAGGAAGACGACCATATTGTGATTGAAGCTGCTCTGCCCGGAATTTCGTCTGATCAAGTGCAGCTTGTTCACGAGCATGGATACGTTTTAATCGAAGGGAAAAAGCAGGCAGAAGAAAAAAAACGCAAGTATTACCGTAAAGCTTCACAGGCTTTTTCTTATCGCGTTTTTATTCCCGCTGAAGCAGACCAGACCCAACAACCTGAAGCCATTTTTAAGGACGGAGTCATTAAGATTCTTTTTTCTAAAAGTGGGGGGAGACGAAAAACGGTCCCAGTAAAGCAAGGGTAAGCAAATGAACCAAGATAGAAGACTTTAGATAAATTGGTTGAGAATGTGATGGGCAGCTGCTTGTGGAGCGCTGCCGTCTCCCAGTTGATCAATAATTTTTTGACATTCTTTTTCGCACTGTTGCCGCAACGTTTTTTGTTTGAGAAACAAAAAAAGGGCCTTTTGCAGGGACTGGGCTGTGAAATGTTTTCCGAAAAATTCAGGGAATACTTCCATGTTTGCAATCAGGTTTGGCAGTGCGTAGAATGGAAGGCGGATACGGAAGATTTTCTGTGCTAGCCATTGGTCTAGCGCGGTGAGCCGATAGGTTACAACGGTGGGAGTCTTCCTTAGAGCAAGCTCTAAAGTAACCGTGCCTGAGGTGGCAATTGCGACGCAGCAGGTTTCCATGAGGTCCCATTGCTTCTCGGGATCAAATAGTTGGATGTTTTTTTCGAGCAAAGGAGAAATGACGGGTAGAAGGTTGCTGTGTGCAACAGATACGGCGATCTCCAAAGAAGGATCTTGTTTTTGGAGAGCACATGCCGCTTTTAACTGCTCTTTGAGATTGCGTTTGACTTCCTTTTCTCTCGATCCTGGAAAAATGGCCAGTAGGTGTTTGCGCTTTTTGCGTGAATGGTTAAAAGGCCGTGCCAGGGGATGCCCTACGTACTTTACCGGAAGAGAGGTGTGTTCAAAACACCGCTTTTCAAAGGGAAGAATGGTAAGGAGTAAATCTAAGTATTTTTCCATCAAGGAAATGCGCCCTTTTTTCCAAGCCCAGACACTGGGCGAAATGTAGTGAATTAATTTCCCTTTGTAGCCCCCTTTTCGTAGCATTTTTGCCAATTTTAGGTGAAAACCCGGATAGTCAATGAAAACGATTCCCTGAGGGCTCTCCTTTAAAATGGCATTTTTTGCCCTTTGGAGCAGTCGGTAGAGCTTGGGAAGAGATTTCACAACATCTATAAACCCCATAACCTGTAAATTTTCCATGGAGAAGATAGAAGACTCCAGGTGAGGACGCATATGCGGTCCTCCAACTCCAAACAGTTGCAACTGGGAATGCTTTCTCTTCAAAGACTCAAGTAAATCCTTGCCGTGACTGTCTCCGCTGAGCTCTCCACTCATTATGCACAGCTTTAAAGGAGTATGTTTTTGACCCACTCGGCACCTTCTTGAAAACTGGTTTTGGAAGTTCCATGCCCCTGAAAACCAATAGAGGGAACTAAATTTAGCGTGAAGGGAAGCCCTCGCACTCGCCTTTGGTGACCAAGTTCTACTAACTGCTGCAGAAAAGCAAAGACATTTCCTGTTCCAACACGTGTATCGCGATTCCCAATAAAGCCGTGCAGCGTTTTGTCCACAAGTAACTCCACTTGATTTGTCAAATCAAAGTGATGTATGCTTGGTATAGATGTAAACTCTTGTGTTTTAGATAGATGCGTTAGAGGGGCCAACAAAAGAATGTGCTTTAGAAATGCAAGTTTAGCAGATACGTGGCAAGCGATAAATCCTCCCCTTGATAGACCTCCAACTACACATTTGTCTTGCAAGACGACGGTGGGTATCAGCTGTTTTATTGCCTCCGCTGTTTCTTCAATAAACGGGGTTAAAATATCTTTCCCCAACTTGTAATGATCGGCCCAAGCTTGAAGAGCGTGCACAGGGTCCTTGCCACTTCCATGCTCTGGAAGGGTGGCCGAGAAAATCCTTAAAGGTAGGTTGGACAGGGGAGTAACACACTGATTAAAGGGATCTGTTATTAAAGAATCTTCTTTGGATAGAGAAAAATAAAAAAAAGCCGGCAAAGGACCGTGGTCCAAGGAAGGGCCAACAAAAGCAAAAGGAGAGGAGGGGATACTATTTAGCTTTTCCATGTTTTTTTTCGCGGGGTTTTTTAGAGGCATATAGCATATGCCATTCTTCATATGCAACCCCCAAGGCTGGCTCTATTTGTGCACGTAAGCCAAGGAAATGCAAAGATAAATCAAATGCATCGGTATGAGGAATGCGCCGCTTTTTTTGATTGCTCTGGGGAGTGAGTTTGTACTGGAGTGTCAAAATAGCAGAGAGGGTGGCTTTGAGACGACGTGGCATGCGAAAAAAGGGATGAAACATTTTATCAATGATAAGTAATGATTCTTGCTGAATTAATCCTAGGTGAGGGCTGTGATTTTTTGCAAAGTAGTGGCACTTTAAGTACTCTTGAAAAAAGGGGAACACTAAAGAAGCGAGTAGCACTGCTCGATGTAGCGTTTTTTTAGACCCAGCTGCTTTGTGTGTTATGTCTACTGTTTCCAAAAAGGTGTAAATTTCTTCTCCAGTAGCGGTTTCTAAGCACGTGCTCAGCTCAGGTAAAATGTATTGCAAAACACCAAAGTCTGCCATGAGTTTAAAGAAGGGAGAAGCAAACCCAGACTCTAGCATCCGTAATAGCTCTTCAAAAATCCGCGCTTGCGAACTTTTAACAATTTCTCCTTTACATTCCATCAAAGCGAGTTTTGTGTCTTCATCTATAGAAAGCCCAAATCGTGCGCGGAACTTGATGAGTCGGATCATACGCACAGGGTCTTGCATAAATCGCGTGTAAGGGTGTCCAATTGTCACAAGATGCTTTTGATGAATATCGTCGTACCCTCCTACGTAATCAATAATCGTTTGCTGCTCGCTGTCATAAAATAGTCCGTTTATGGTAAAGTCTCTTCGCTTTACGTCCTCTTCTGGACTGCCCCAAACATTATCTCTGGTAATAAAAGAAGGATCTTCACTATCTCCTGTACGAAAAGTGGCTACTTCCAATATTTTCCTCCCAAAGCGAATATGAGCCAAACGAAACCGTTTGCCAATGAGATAGCAGTTGGAAAATAAGGATTTTATTTCCTCCGGCTTTGCTGAAGTAGAAATATCAAAATCTTTGGGCGATTGTCCCAGCAAAAGATCCCGAACGCTACCCCCTACAAGGTAAGCTTGGAATCCGTTAAGGTGGAGTTTTTCAAGTATATAAAGGGCATGGCGATCAATTTCCTGCAAGGATATGCCATGGTGACTTTGAGGATAAATTTTGGGCAACACGGATATATAGTTTTATGTAATAATACAAGTGGGATTCTAACATAACTGGGATTTTTGGATAGGCCTGATGCCGAGATTGAGGATTTTAGGAGGAACGTTTCTAATTGCAGGGACGGCGATTGGCGCTGGGATGCTTGCTTTGCCAGTGGTAACGGCCCTTGGCGGGTTTTTTCCAGCATGTATTTTGTATTTGATTTGCTGGATTTTTAGCGCTGCAACTGGGCTGCTGTTTTTGGAAATTTGTTTATGGATGCCTCAAGATGCAAATATTGTTTCCATGGCCTCCCATCTGCTAGGCAAGTGGGGAAAGGTGGCCGCCTGGATACTCTATTTGTTTTTGTTTTATAGCCTGTCCATTGCTTATATCGCCGGAGGAGGGGGCATTTTTTATGACTTTTTCCAAGGAAATATTTCCTATGTTGTATCCA
>JAUIKQ010000063.1 GCA_030430655.1 Chlamydiia bacterium | reverse complement strand
CCACTCTTTCCTCTTTTCTAGTTCTCTGTGTATCTTCCATTGCAACCTATTTAAGTCTGGCTCCTTGATGCCCAGCACCTCTCCGAGATTTAAATAGGATTGATTGACTGTTTCTTGCGTGTTGCCATCTATCCAAAAAGCAAGAGAGAAGTCTTTTTTATAGGTATTTGCAAAAGCAATAGCGAGCTCTGTTTTTCCAACGCCACTTTCTCCACAAAGTGAGACGATATTCGTTTTCAGGAGTTGTCTTTTATCAATGAGTTTGTGTTTAAGAAACTGAAGATCATTTTTTTTTCCTGAGAATTTGGGGAGTGTTTCCATTAAATACAGGGTGTGTTTGTTGGTACTTTGAATGCTTTTCAAAACAGGGACAAGCGCCCCTGCTATGCAGACGCAAAGGATACCAAGCTTCCACTTAAGAGAGCGAGCGCGCTGGAAAAAAGAGGGCTTGGGCTCTCTTATTTCCATAGAAGGAATTTCTGGATCAAACTCCTTATCAAGATTTGATACTATAATACCTGGCATTTAGCTACGTAGAAAATAATCAAAATTCTTGTAAAGGGTCAGTACATGCAAGCGCATTCAATACTGAATCTATTTCCTCTCCTAACTCCTTTTCGATTTCCTCTAAGTAAGGCAGGATAAATTCAGGCTCGGAACACTCCGCTGAGATCCTCTCTTTTAGATCGAGAAAATAGCCTGTGCAGCCATCTCGGTTTCCTTGAGACATCACATTCCTCCTAGCATTGCAGGGATTTAAGCATGGATTTTAAAAGGAAGAAACTTTTTTGATAAAGAAAAAAAATAAAGTGGGCCCTCAGAAGAAATAAATAATGTTAAATGAACGGCTTTTGTAGGCGTTAATGGAAATGCAAAGTAGAAAAATATAGAAAAACAATATTTTTCCATAAAAATAGATAGATTTTTTTAAATTTTGACAAAAATATCTAAGATAGGTTTTAATATTAAGGTATGAACGAAGATAAAATTCACATAAAACTACGAAATTTAAGAAAGGCCAGGGGGTTGACGGTGAACACCCTGGCGGAAAAGATGGGTGAAGATCAGCAAAAGGTGGGCCGTGTCGAACGAGGTTTCAGGAATATCACCGTTGATTATCTCATGAAGCTATCCCGAGCGTTGGAGGAGCCTATTGAGTCAATCTTGGTAGAAGTTCCGAAAGAGGAGAAAAGAGAGGGCGTTGACGGGATTTTGCTCGAGGAAATTATCAAATTTTTTGATACAGAAGAAGAGTTGATTTGCCGAAGGGAGCACAAAGCCTCCTTGATTGCAAAAATTTATGAGGTTATCTTAAAAACTCCTCAAGCGGTTCAGCGGCAGTTGTTGGACGCTATCTTTAGCATTATAAAGAAGTAGTCTCTTTGATGCTAAGAAGATGTAAACAGGGCTCATTTTTTCCGAGAGTCCGTTCAATTGCCATCCATGACTATATCAGCTTCTCCATGGTTTATCTGCAGGTTTGTTCCTAGCCCGAATTCTAGCAGCAAATAGCTTGCGTGTGACCTGACTCACTTTCTGCCTTAGATTGCATACCACTTCTTGTATGCGTTGCAATGCCCCCTGATAATTTCGCTCTTTGAATTTTTTTGAGGGTGACGGTGGCTGTGCAACGCTGCTTCTTTTTTACCTTCTTGAGTCCTTCTTCTTTCAAATGCCCCTCTATGATTTCAATCATCTCAGGTGGCATAATTTTGTCTACACGCCTTGCACGTTGAGTTTGTCTCGCTCCATGCTGACTAACCGATCAATGGTTTGCTTAAATCTTAAAAAGACTAAGATACATCAAAAAAAGAAAAAATCCTTTTTTTTGTTTACAAAAAGCTGAAATTTCGACAAAATATCTATTTATGAATTTTTCTGCAGAAAAAGAGAAATTAAAATCATCTGTTGAAAAAAGAAAACTAATTAATTTTTAACCCTTAAAAAAGGAGCAATATCATGACAACACCAATATCAGGATTACCTTTAACACCATATGGCAATCAGTTATCTTCCCAAGAAGGTAATTCATCTAGCCCGACGGGCCTGTCTCCCTTCTCCGGAACAATGACTTTAAGCCAAGCTTTAGCAGGCTCAGCTTCTCGACAAGGCAATTCATCTAGTTCGACGGGCCTGTCTCCCTTCTCCGGAACAATGACTTTAAGCCAAGCTTTAGCAGGCGCAGCTTCTCAGCAAAACAACGCACTTAATTCAGCTCCTTTGGCTCCTACCCAAGAGAATAGCGAAGAAAATCAATTAATCGGATCAATGCTGAAATCTGTTATGGATACAAGAACATTTACGGGATCAGTGGAGCGGCGTCATGTTTCTAACGAAAGTCAAAACATGTTACGGGCTAGTATCAATAATGGAGGAGCCTTATCTAACGAAAGACATCGAGAACAAATGAGGCCCGTAGATGAGCAGCTAGATTTAATGACCAACGCTGTCTCCAACAGTGTGAAGGAGATTCAAGAAATCATCAGAGATTGCATATCGGCGTGTAACGCATTCAATAAAAAAGCGTCAGAAGTACAAATGCAGCTATTCAATAATTTGACCCTTAAGGGTAGTCAAGTATCAGCGGAAGACCTTCAAAAGAGTGATTATATAACAGACAAATGTCATAAACAAGTAACCCATCTGATCAGCTCTAGCGATAAGCTTTTAGACAATGTTGCAAAAGCAATAGATGTCACGAACGGTAGGATAGGTCAAGCAGTAAAATGTATTTTTGAGGCCAGAAGAGAAGAAGTAAAATTAATTACTGATAAGCTCGAAACAATACGGCAACAGGAAACGCATGATATGGACATTTTGTTCAAGCAATGTGAAGCGAGTCTTAAAGAACAAGAGGCTCTCTTCGGACAAATGAAAGAAATTGCAACAATCGAAGAAAATAGGAAGGAGTCCGAGCATAATCGAATAATGAAAGAAAAAACGTCGAGTCACATGGAAAAAATGGACGAGAAACGATTTGAGCTAGAAGAACACAAACAAAATGCTGGCCTAGTATTAGATGAGAGGCGTTTAGACATAGAAGAGCGAGCGGAGAGACTTTCGATGGACTTAAAAAGGGAACACCAACAACTTGAAACTTGGCTCAAAGAAACAGAAATCAAAGAGAACGGAAAGACAGAAAGAATAAAGGCAGTTACAACAGCGTGTGGAAATGCAGCAGGAGGAGGGAGCTCATGCACCATCATGTAACTTCGGGCTTGAAAAAGGATACAAGGCTCTTTTTTCCAATCCCGCTTAGTTGCCGGAAGCGCGCTGAAGTCAACTTATTCTGGTAGGTAAAAAAAGTAATATAGGTCGTGTTTTAAAGTTTAGAAATTTCCCAATTTTACCCCTCTTAGAATGAGTCTGATCGCTTTACTCTTTATTAAAAGAAGCGATGTGAATAGAGCTAAAAGATGGGCTGAAAAAACTGGGCGAGGCCAAATTTTGAAACACGATTTCATAAACTGACAGAATAAGTCCGTACCTTGGCTAGCAGAGTATATAAAAGGTGTTGCAATTTCCGTTCGCTTGGTCTCGGGAATTGCACGCAAAAATTGTTTATTTTTTAAACCTTCAAAAAGGATTTGTAAAATGGTACCTCTTAGTGAAAGATTGGATGGAATTGACCAATCTATGCAAAAAAAAATTGATGAGACAAGAGAGCAAGTGAATCTTAATTTTCAGGCCGAAAGGGCTAAAGTCGATGAATTGGCGCAAAAGCTAAAGCAGGCGCAGAAAGTAGAAAACGAAGAGTTGAGAAAAAACCTTCTTGAAAGAGAGGTAGTTTTATCTCAAAAGCAAGAGCATTTCTTGCAGGCACAAGAAGTAGAAAAAGAGCAGGAGCGGATTAAAGAAGAAGCCTTTTATCAACAACAGCAGGAACAACAGGCCCTCCATCAAAAAAAAATGGCAGAACGCCGCGATAAATCACAAGCTTTGTACGAAGAAAGAAAGAGAGCTCTTGCAAAGAGAAGAGAAGCACGCAGAGCGTCTATCTCGGAGATGGATGATGAGACTCAGCTTTCTAGAAAAAGTAATGCCGTTTTTGAAAACAAAATGCCTGAGGAACCCTTTGATTTACCAAGAGAAAAAATACGCATGCAATTAGAAAAAATTGAGCAGTCGTTTGAAGGCAAGTCGAGGCAAGAACAGCAAAAGTATCATTCCGAAATAAGGGAAGGAGTCGATCTGAATCTCTCAGAACAAGCTTCGCTTGATGCTATGTGATGTAGGGATTAAAAAAAATTGATTTTACTTTAAAGAAAAAGATATTAGGCAAATTCACTCAAATAACTCAGGGTTATGTATCAGCTGCGTTTTAAGATTCGACATGCCTTAGTTTTTACCTCTGGCCTCTAAACCCTCTAGCTTATCTTCCTTTTCAAGGGATAGATACGGGGAGGCTAAAGGGCAAAATGCTAAAGCTGAAAGAAGCCAATTTTTGAACGCAATTGAATACAAATCGTGAAAGTAACTTTGCCATTATCCTTGATTTACCTTGGACCTTACATCTTTTTCAAAAGGCGTTTTATAAAAATTTACCAAAAGGATTTAAGCAATATGCATAACATACAACAAAAAAATCAGCTAGTTCTAGTTCCCCCCTCAAACAACTTAGCCTTATCCACTTCTTCTCTAGGAGAGAGAATAACTAAGTTAGCTTTACAGCATCTAAATGCGTTGGAAAAAAAAATGACAAATAGCCTTGCCCGAAGTGAACCAGCGTTAAAATCTTTAGAGAAATACCGGCGGCAAGCAGAAATCTTATCTATCAAACCTACTGAGCTGCTCACTAACGGGGTTTATTTGCAATCCTACGGCACAACCCTTTTAGACCCCAATTTTTTGGAAAAAATTGGCAAGCAATTAGAGGAGCAAAAAAGCTTAAAGGAAAGTGTTTTACATGTTTTCCGTAGCCAAATTGATAATATCAATAAAGACTTTCCGCAAGAACTTAGCAGCTATGTAGACCGTGTCATACAAGAGCTCGAGGAAACCTTAGAGCTTAAGCAAAAAGCTTTTCAAGAGCAGGGCAATGAATACTTAAGTAAAGTCAAAACACTCGAGCAGTTACTGAAAGAAGCTTCAAATACTGTTCCCTTGTATTCTGTTTATGGAAAGGCAGTTTCAGAAGTGACTGAAAAAAGACGAGAGCTTAAAAGAGCGCAAGAAAGCATTTTTGGACAAATCAACGCCATTTGTGGAAAAGGCTCTATAAGACAAGAGTTAGAAAAAAAAATACAAAACACAGTAGATAATATTGAGACAAACAAGAACTCAGCCCTTTCTCTACTAGAAAAGCATTGTCAACAAAGCAGTATGGAACGGACAAGTGAAAAAACCGAAGCTTTGCAAACAGCGGGACAAATTTACCTTGAGGATATGAATAATTATCTTGTAATCGTTTCAAAATCAGTCAACCAACTGCTTACTCAAGTGGAAAGGAAATTAGCAATACTTATAGAAACTCAAGACGAAGAGTTAGACCAAATATTAAAAAAATCCGACCTAGTTATAGAAACCCTTAACCAAGAAGTAGAAAAAATAGTAAAGACTGCTCAAACAACGCAAAAACCGATTGTTTGTGAGGAATATGGCATCAAGTCGGGATTAGAGTTTGACGATTCCCGTGCTATTGCTCATGGCAGGATTCAAAAAGTGGAGTTACGATCTGGGTTTTGTTTAGATGGAATACAACTTGTGTACGAAGATGAAGAGGGAAAAACTCACGATCCGTTTTACCACGGAGGAAAACTAGGAAGCAAAAGCGAATTTTCACTGAGCCCTGAGGAAAGAATTACAAAAGTAGCCCTTGGCAAAGGAGCTTTCACATGCTTTTCAAACTATGGGATTGAAGAAATATCATTTACCATTCGCAACTCAGAAACAGGAAAAGAACGGAAAACAAAAACCTATGGCAGGGGAGGAAATAAAGATGCAATTGACTTTTTAAAAAAAAGGTACGGAGAAGGATATGTCACAAATCCTGACCATATGCAGAAAAAGGAATTTTTTTTCGGAAATGATTATTATTTAGGGGCAATCATCGGAAGAGAAGCGGAATATATCTCCTCTTTAGCCTTGGTATTTTTTAGGGATTTTTCTCCTATTTTAAGAGCAGACTTAGAAAAAAAAGTCTCTCAGGCTATTGAAATTATCGGGAAAAAACCCCAAGGCATATCCTCTGGAGAACAGAAAAACAAAATTGAGGAAGTGGTTCCACAAACCCAATACGTTGATTTAACGGATGAATGCCCTCATAGAATTTTGGGTGTAAGCCGAAACGCTGATTTGTTGACAGCCAAAAGAGCCTATAACAGACTCTGCCTTAAATACCACCCTGATAAAATCCCTCACGAAGAAAGATACAAAACCTTCTTGTATAATGAGAGGTTCCAAAAAATACAATCGGCATATAGACAAATTGAAGAAACGCTTTCGCAAACCCTACCAAGCAGGCCACCTGCTGATCTTCCCCTTGAAGCTCCCTCTTCTCCCAACAGTTTCAAGGATAATTCAAATGAGAAAACGGTAGACTTGATTCATCAGGTGGATGAGTTGGCCAAAGGCTCTGCCTCCCAAATCGAAGAAAGTATTAAAAATTTCTCCCATCTTAGTGAAGAACTTTGTTCATCTTTGGAAAAGCTTTGTGATCATATAAGGCAAGAACGTGAAGGAGGCCCAGAACTAAATTTGAATACCTTGTTAGAAATCATTCGAAAGCGAGGTCAATCCCAAACGGAGTCTGGGCTTCAGGGGTTAGACCTACAGGAAAAAGGAGACAAAATCTGTTCTGAAGCTACGAGAAATGGTTTAGCTCTTGCTTTAAATGCAAGGAGATCGGAAATCGAAATCATGCGCGACACACTTTCTACACTGGCCAGTCAAAAAGAGCATCAGTTCTCCATAGACTCAAGATTATACACACAGCAGCTAAAAAAAGAAGCTCAGGAATATGAACAGTGGTTTGAGTTGAATAAACTAGTTGTTGATACAGAAAAACAGGCGGCGCGGAGAAAAGAAGAGTTAGAGGCACAAATGAGCAAAGAAAAAGATGATCTTGCTTTTTTAGAAAAAGAAGAGAAAAAGATAGTTCATCAACAGCAAAAGAAGGTAGAGGATTTAAAAGCAGAAGCGGCTTCTATAGAAGCAGCTATGCGTTCTGAGTTTGAAAGATCTAGACATAATCGAACCGGATAAGCTGGCTCTCCTTGTAGCACGCTTTTTCTCCTCCTACAGTACTCTTTGCTATGGAGGGGAACTGGTCCTATTATGGGAGGTGGAGATAAACGAGTGTGTTTTACATGGATAGAAAACAAGATATGGCCAAGTTTTCCCTTCTATCAGCAAAAAGCAGGGATGACAGGGCTTGGGGTATTGTCACCATTGCCCCCTTGCGGAAAATTCCCATGGAAAGTGGCAGTTTGTAAAATCCACATTTACCTAGCTAAATACTGCTTGCTCAGGCAAGTGTGGGATAAATTTAAACCAAAAGGAGTTATTATATGACATCAGGAATACAACACTTTAATAGAAATGCAGCAGGTTGTGTTACTGGCATTCACGAAGAAATTTTTCAAGGCAGAAACGAAGCATACTCAGCCGCCAAAAGAGATAGTGGTGCTGTAGAGCGTCCGTTACACACACATACTACTGCTGAAGGATTCACAATCGAAATTTATTACACACATAAACCCTATCACGATCTCAGCCGTGGTTCCTCTGATTATGTGGCAGTTGTCCATCACCCGGGAGGTCACCCGCAGATAGGAGTACCACGAAGTCATTTTCATGTTAGACCCGTTTATCCCCTTCCTCATTACACGGGAACGGTGCAAACCGATGTATTTAGACAGATTAATTTTGGAAGTCAGGCTCTATGGGTAGAAGTCAGCAGAAGCGGGCAAGTTCCATTCGCGACTCCCATTCCAGAACACTACTCTTATTAACGCCAATTCGGGGTTAACGTAGAGAAAAAGGTGAAAAATCCTGTTGTTATTTTTTACACCAATGACAACAGGATCCAGCCGGCGCTTATCTGTAAATAGCAAGACTTAATCTGACACTTATGGTAAATTGGACAAAAAAATCAAAGCCTACGTTGTAGTGTTCCCCTATTTTCTGTACAGGATTTTTTCTTAAATTTATCGCTCCGTTCGTAAAATTGTTATTTTCATCGGTCCCCCTTCTTGGGCGAGGGGACGCGGGTAAAAATAAGCAATTTCTCTCCCTACGAGGTCTGAAAAATGTGTATTGGCTTTCAAAGCTCATGCCACTTTCCACTCTTTTCTGAACTCTTCGGGCGTTTGATAGCCCAGAGCACTGTGTGGTCTTTCTGTATGGTACTGGTCTATCCACTCTGCTATAATTACAAATGCTTCGTCTCGACTTTTAAATCGATGTTGCCATACACACTCTTCTTTGAGAGACCGGAAAAATCTTCCAATCATCCCATTCTGCTCAGGTGTGTATGGGGTGGTGTACTCTTGCTCCACTCCGTGTTGCCTCACTACAGAGACAAATGACTTTGCTCCAAAAATGAGCCCATTGTCTGCTCGCAGCGTCAGCTGTTCTGGCTCAATCTTCTTCTTCCTGTCGATCCAGATGAGGATAACCGCCAACCAACTATGTGTCGATCTTCTCCACAAAAGGTAGAAGCGGCATCTATGGCCCATCTCTCATTTGGACTATCTGTTTGTGATCTCATTCCCTTTGTTCGGGGTTTACTCCCCCTCAGCTTTTGCCTTACCTGCCAGCCATTGGCTTTTATGATCCTATGGACTGTTCTGCGATTTACCGCTTTTTGCAGCTCTTTCCTTATCGTTGCAGTAATTCGGCGCACGCCATAAGTTAGATTAGTTTCGATGAGTCTGCGGATCATTTCCGTTAGGGCTTGATTCAAAGGTCTTGAGGATTTACCCCCTATCTTGCCCCCCGATGGTCGATAATAGACAGAAGATTTTGCTACTCCAAGCCACCTGCACAATTTCTTCATAGAAATGTTTTTGCCCTCTGCTTTCATTTCGCTCTGAACCATTAGGAGGGCTTCCTTTTTGATCCGCTCAGAGCCAAAAGCTTTTTTCTAGGATCAAGCTCTAGTAGCAGTTCTCCGACCTTTTCACGAAGCTCTTTTACTTCCCTGTCTTCTCCATTTGGGAGGTTAGCCTTCAATCCTCTGTCACCAGCGGTTAAAAATTCTTCTTTCCAGCTTTCAACGCCAGACTGCTTGAGGCCGTTCTCTCTACAAACATCAACTAAATTCTTGGTTCCCTTGATTAGGGCTAAAACGATTTCAGCTTTTTTAGCAGCTGACCACCTCTTTACTTTTGGCTTCATCGGTCTATATTCTCCTGGTTATAGATTCATTATAACCTGTCCAGGCTTAGAAGGGGACCCTATCAATGCGTTCTTAGGCAAGAAGCTGAAGCTAAAACATTGTGCTGGCATTCAGGCAATCAAGTGTTTAACTGTGAAAAAGATGCATTAGGAGAGTTGAGAAAAATATAGAAAAAATACCTATTTCTTACCATAACAGTTTCTGTAGAACCTCTTGAAAAGTATGAGGGGCGTGGTAGGCCTAAAAAATGCCGAAAGAAAAGTGGCCGGGTTTAAACTTGTGCTGTCAATGGAAAGAGACCAACCGATTATCAGCAAGTTTTTAAGACGCGAAGGGAGGTTTATTCTTGCAACCAATGAGCTTGACAGCGACAGGTTGTCTAGTGCTGATATTTTAGTTGAACCCATATTCCGCGGGTATGTGGCCAAGTCGGAGAATTTTAAGTGATTCGCCAATTTTGGAGGTATAATCACACCCCTAAATGATAGGATCCTTTCAAATCATAAT
>JAUIKQ010000062.1 GCA_030430655.1 Chlamydiia bacterium | reverse complement strand
AACGCTTATGCTTGCCACCTCTCTCAACACACATATTGGCTATGATAAAGCAGCCACTATTGTCAAAAAAGCATATAAAGAAAATTTGACTTTAAAAGAGTCTGCAATGCAGCTAGGACTTTTATCTGAAGAAGATTTCGATTCAATTGTTGACCCTGAAAAAATGATATAACTAATCATATTTATTATGTTATAATTTATTGGTATAATTATTATCTTGTATAGTTAATAGGTTAATGATGAATAATTATTTTAATATAGATGCAACAAGTATGTACAGTACAGCGGCCGGTATGGTTTCTTTGGCCTACAGCGCTACAGCAAGCGCAACGGCGTTAATGACAAAATCTGTTTCCAGTGTTTGTGGTGGATTGGCCAGCTTAGTATTTGGAAAAGAGGCTCATATAGAGAAGGGCGCCGCTTTCACTGCGCAAAGTGTGCCGTGCAAGGGCTTAGCAAGTGTAGTCTCGAAGGCAAAGAAAATTGCATCCATAGCTCTGTCTACGGCAACGGTTGTTGGTTATTTTGTAGTCTATGATCGATTAGGAAACAAGGGAGAAAAAGCCCCTGAAAGTCCGAAAGCTCAAGTATCTGCTTCTCCTCGAAGGATATATAAAGAAGGAAAGATTCACCGCATAAAAGAAAAAATTGCTCCAGAGGCGGCAACAAGCATGGATGCAATCATCAAAAGACTCAAGTTAGCATTTTCTGCCATTACTTTTACCTCTCTACTCCCTTTCTTTTTGATCCCTGCTGGAATTGTTTTATTGCCTGTGGCCCCTCCTCTAGCTATTGCTTTGCTTGCAATAGGAGGGACTATTACAGTAGCCAACCTCGCAGGAGCGGGTACTCTTGCCTGCATTAGCTATCAAATGAAAAAGATGTTACATCCAAGCTAGCTTCTTAATTGCCTAGCCGCGGTTGTAGTGGATTCCTATTTTAGTCAGTAAAAATCGGCTGACTAAAATGGGATGCCTACACAAGAGAGTAAAGAATTTTTTATATGTAACAGTAGTAATGGGTTTGAAGAGGGGAGCGTTTATGCTTTTGATGGCATCATTGATCCAATCTGTGTAGGGTGGGGGGAGTTTTGGCAAATGATCGAGCGCAAACAGCCTGGCCTGCAAAGTTTCAGGTCCGGTAAAATTTTCTATAAAAAGCCTTTTAGGAGCACATTCAAAAAAAAATGTATATTTTGAAAGGCGGTTCAGGGGAGTGTACTCGGCAATTTTGCGGATAATAACCCCCTCACAGCCGGTTTCTTCTTTAAACTCCCTTAGTGCGGCTTTTTCTGGTAATTCTCCCTTCTCAATTCCGCCTCCAGGCAAGACCCAAACAGGGATATCTCTTCTTTTGATGAGAAGAATGCGGCTTCTATCTTTGGAAAAGCTAATGACTGCTACACTTTGCATGAAAATAGGCCGCCTATATACCCTTTTTTGCTAGTATAGGGGACTTATTTAATAAAAGCGAGCCGTCTTATGCTGCCCTACTTGTTTGTTATCCTACTGTTTTGCGTGGGCTGCTCTTGCCCACACTTAAAAGTTAAGAGAGAATTTGTAGGGCGCGTTTCTTTAGCAAGCACGTTTGTAGAAAGTCCTGATCCTAGGCAGGAAAACCCTCCGAAAGGAGAAAAGCTTATCATCATGTGGAGAGGGGTGGATGTCTCTTTTCCTAATATACTTTTGCTTCAGGTGCTGTATCGCGATCTTACAGAAGAAAAGTTTACCTATTCCATTGACCGCTCTTGGGGGATAAAAGAGTGGGATCTTTTGGATGCAGAATATGAAAAGAGAAAGGGAGTGTTAGCCTATAAAGCCTCTTTGCAGCAGCTTAACGGTGCAATAGTTGCGGAGTATACACATGCGCTTTTTGTAAAGACGGTGGATGTAGATGCTTTTTGAGTTTGTTATTGAGTTTTGTAAGGAGATTTGCTGTCTGCTCAAAGCTGAGGCAAGGATCAGTAATGGACTGGCTCGGAGAGGGATTGGTTGAAAAGCGCTGGCTACCCCTTTCTAAAAAACTTTCTAGCATTATTCCAAAAATAGGGGCTTTGGTCTTCATTTTTTCTTCTATAATCGCGTGGGCTACTAGTGCCTGGCGAGTGTAGTCCTTTTGCGCATTTCCGTGGGAGCAGTCAACGAGAAGGGGCGCATTGAGCATGCTTTGCTCTGCTAGAATTTGTTGAATAGAGTGGCTACTGTAGTTTGGGTTTTTATTGGACCCTCTTAAGACAATGTGGGTATGAGGATTGCCCTTGGTCGTAAGCGTTTGGAGCTCGCCATTATTATCAAAATAGGGGAAGGTATGTGCAGAGCGAGCGGTCCATGCGCCTAAAATTGCCGGACAAACTGCTCCTCCGGTCGTGTTTTTGAAGCCTACGGGAAAGGGCAATGCGGAAGCGAGCTGTCTATGAATTTGTGATTCGGATGTTCTAGCGCCAATGAATCCCCAAGTCACAAGATCTTGGTAGTAGGGAGCTAGCATAGGATCTAAAAATTCAGAGGCAACCATTACTTTAAGTTTTGCTAAATCTATGAGTAATTTTCGCGCGATATACAGGCCTTTATCAATGCGATGGCTTCCGTCTAAATCAGGGTCATAAATGAGCCCTTTCCATCCAATTGATGTCCGTGGCTTTTCTAAAAAAGTGCGCATGATAACGCAACATTTGGGTATTTTTTCAGCTAATTTGGCTAGATGTGCTGCGTAGTCAAGGGCACTTTTTGGATGGTGTATGGAGCACGGGCCACAAACAACCAAAAACCGCAGTGTTCTTCCTTGCAAAATATCGATAGCCATTTTGCGGCTGCTTTCTACAAACCTTTTTACTTGCCCTGATAAAGGAAGCATGGCTTTCAGCTGGTTAGGGGTAGGAAGGGACATAGGCAATTTAAGTTTCGGTGGATTTTTTTTATCGTATTTAAGAAAATATAGTTTTTTTGCTTTGGTTTCTACTTATTTAATAAATTAATATTTTTATGCGTGATTTGTCTTTCTTGATTGATGCTGCTAACCGCTTTATCTGGGGCGCTCCTCTGTTAGTTTTGTTGATTTTAGTAGGAGGAATGTTAACTTTTCGTTTGCGCGCTATTCAGTTTCGCTACCTGTTTTTCGCGCATAAATTAGCGCTTACTAGCCACGATGATGCAGCAGAGGGAGATATTTCGCAATTCGAAGCGTTGATGACCACTTTGGCAGCAACGATTGGGACTGGAAGCATTGCAGGGGTAGCGACAGCGATTGTCATTGGAGGTGTTGGTTCTCTTTTTTGGATGTGGATAGCAGCGCTTTTAGGTATGGTGATTCGGTTTGCTGAGTCTATTTTGGCAGTCAAGTACAGAAGCACAGATACTAAAGGGGAAATGTGTGGCGGCCCGATGTATTATATTGAAAGAGGCATGTCGTGGAAGTGGCTGGCTGTTTTATTTGCAATTTTTGGCATTGGCGCTTCTTTTGGCATTGGCAACACAGTCCAAGCCAATTCTGTGGCACTAGCAGCGCAGGAATTGGTGGGGGTTAATCCGCTTTTTTCTGGGGTAATCCTGACGCTTGCCGCTGCAGCTGCACTTTTTGGTGGGATAAAAAAAATTGGCAAAGTAGCCAGTTTTTTGGTCCCTATCATGGCGACTTTTTATCTTTTATCGGCGTTTATAGCGATTTTCAGCCATATTTCGGAGGTTCCAAGGGCGTTTTGCCTCATTATCGAATCTGCTTTCACAGGGCAGGCGGCTAGCGGGGGGTTTGTCGGGTCGACGATGATGTTAGCAGTTCAGATGGGGTTATCTCGCGGTATCTTTTCCAGCGAAGCGGGTCTTGGTAGCTCGCCGATTGCCTCGGCCGCAGCGAGAACACAAGCGCCTGGTAGACAGGCCATGATTTCTATGTGTGGTGTGTTTATTACAACAGGCGTTGTGTGTACTTTAACGGGGCTTGTAATAGCGCTCTCGGGTACTTTAGGTAGCAGAGATATGCATGGGGCATTACTTGACGGGGCAGCGCTTGCTTTGCACGCTTTTGAGCGCCTTCTTCCTTTTGGTGGCGGAGTGGTTGTGACATTATCGTTGATTCCCTTTGCATATACAACTATTATCGCGTGGGCGTACTACGGGGAAAAATGCATAGAGTATTTATTGGGATTGAAAGCGATTTGGTGGTACCGCATTTTTTTTATCGCGCTCCTGGTTCCAGGATCAACTTTGAATTTGCAGTTTGTATGGAGCTTTGCAAACCTCATGAATGGGTTGATGGCGATTCCTAATTTAATAGCGCTTTTTGTACTTCGCCATACTGTGGTAAGGGAGACGAAAATTTTCCTCTGCCTACTCCAAAAAAACCGTCTTGGCAAATAATAATGGGATTTTTAGAAAAGGGTATTGATTTTGCAAACCGTATGATTTGGGGCCCTCCTCTATTAATTTTTTTAGTGTTTGTGGGTGCTTTATTGACGGTGCGTTTAAAGGGGGTCCAGTTTCGCTATCTAATCCATGCGCATAAATTAGCCTTCACTGCCAATGATGAGAAAGCGCAGGGAGACATTTCTCAGTTTGAAACCTTGATGACTACCTTAGCTGCAACAATTGGCATTGGGAGCATTACAGGAGTTGCTACGGCGATTGCGATTGGAGGGATGGGCGCGCTTTTTTGGATGTGGGTGGCTGCTTTGCTTGGTATGGCGACCCGCTTTGGAGAATCTATCCTAGCTGTTAAATACAGGAAAGTAGATAGCCGTGGCGAGATGTGCGGGGGACCGATGCATTATATTGAAAAAGGCCTTTCTTGCAAAACGCTCGCAGTTTTATTTGCTGTATTTGGTGTATGTGCCGCTTTTGGAACCGGAAATATGGTCCAAGCCAACTCCGTTTCTCTAGCAATGAAGGAGTTATTTGGGATTCATCCCCTAGTTGTAGGGGTAGCATTGATGGTATGTACAGGAGCCACTTTATTTGGTGGAATCAAAAAAATTGGGAAAGTGGCTAGTTATTTAGTTCCTGCGATGGCTATTTTTTATTGTTTAGCCGCTTTCATTGCCATATTGCTCAATATTAACCATGTTCCAAGCGCGTTTGTTTGCATTTTCCGGTCTGCCTTTAAAGGGCAAGCGGCGAGTGGGGGATTTATAGGCTCGACGATGATGCTAGCGATTGAAATGGGAATTTCTAGAGGGATTTTCTCTAGCGAAGCCGGTCTTGGCAGCTCTCCTATTGCAGCAGCAGCTGCACGTACAGACACTCCGGGAAGGCAAGCCATGATTTCTATGTGCAGTGTTTTTATTACAACCGGTATTGTTTGTACGATTACCGGTCTCGTTATTGCCCTTTCCAAAGTTTTAGGAACAAAGGGTGCAGACGGCACCTTGTTAAACGGATCGGCGCTTGCCTTACGTGCTTTTGAACAGCTGCTTCCCTTTGGGGGCACTTTCGTAACCATTGCCTTAGTCCCTTTTGCCTATTCCACGATTATTGCTTGGGCATACTACGGGGAAAAGTGTGTAGAATATCTCCTTGGAGAAAGGGTGATTCAGGGATATCGATTTGCTTTTACTGTGCTGACTCTTTTAGGTGCTATTTTAGGTCTAAAGATGGTCTGGGGAATCGCCAACATAGCAAACGGGCTCATGGCATTCCCTAATCTTATTGCTCTTTGTTTCCTAAGCAGTGTAATTGCAAAAGAAACTCGTATTTTTATCGCACTCCTTAAGCAAGAGAGTTAATCCGATTTTGACTTCTTTTCTATAGAAAGAGTGGTACACTGGCTTCCAAGACTTATATAGGGATAGCATAGTTCAAATTTTGGATTTTTGTAAGGACGCCTTTAAAATCGTTGATCATTGATAATTGTGGGAAATTAAGCACAAAGGTTGAATAATCGTCGCGAAAGGCTTTATTGAGAAATGCTGCGCCATGTTCTTTTTTTATCTCGCTTTTCATATAGGAGGGTATGCCATATTTGCCGTTAGGAAGCTGAAAAATTTTATTGAGTCCTGCAGCGCTAGCGCTTAACAGCTGTTTTATTTGATATGTTTTGCCCCCCTCGGTTGTAATCTCATTGATGCCGTTTGCTGATAAAGCTTCTAAACCCGATGCAAAAGAAGAGATGTTCATTAAATCACCCGGTTTGCCTTTAGGAGAGGTCGGAGCTACTCCATGCGCTAATAAGCGTTGGTAGATGGAGTAGAGAAGTTGTCCTGCTGCTTCATAAGGAGGAAAAGTGGGTGGTTTTTGTGTTAGAAACTTGGAGAGGCTTGTAATTTCCCCGGCTATATTGCTATCATAGAGCCCATCTTTCAGTCCAGAAGTAGGAACTGTGTAATTTATGCTTCCCCTTTTTTGAATTAGATAGTTAGTCAGCGTGTTTGTTAGCTGCTGAGCGGCCTTAGAATCGTTGTGTAGATCGAGATAATGGGCAATATTCGCTACTTCAGCTGGCGGCAAATCTAGACTGCTCGACGGAGCAAAAGAAGGAGGAGTTGCTCCTTCGAACGAATATGCTTGTACCTTTTTAGCAAATTCTTGGCATAATCCCAAGATTCGGCCCCGAGTCAATGATGGTATGGGTGGAGAAAGCGTTGATGTGTCTATGTAGGTTGATAATATTCTAGCATCTGCTGACATAGTCTCTGCAGTAGCTTTTCCTAATTTTTGGTCAAAGTCACCTGGGGTGAAGTATAATGGAAAAAGACTCTTTTTATCAGGATCAGAGCTAAGATAGGCTAGTGAAAGGATGTTTGCTCCGTTGAACCAGAGTTGTAGCATTGGTTTTATGTTTTTATCAAGACGTCCATCGGGGCCCAGGCGTTGTGCAAGCAACATCTCCCCTAAAGTTGCTGTTAACGGTGAGCTACTATAGCCTTTTATACCAACGAAACTATAGATGAAATTTATAGAATAAGGCCCGGCTTGGTAGGATGGGTAAGGACTATTAAATCCAGCGCTTCCAAAGGCAATGGTCACAACGTTGGATAGTTGTTTATAGGTCCCACGAAAAAATACGGGAGGATAAATGGGTGCGCGAACGGGTGGATTGCCTGGCACAGGAATAGGGTGCCCCGGAGGGATAAAAGGTTGAGGGTGAATAAGAGGAGGAGGCCCAGAGCTAATCAATTGAGCATCCGACTTGTTAGAGAGAGTTAATTGAGTTGAGTAATAGACAGTTTGCCAGTAGGCCCACCCATTTTCTCCATTCATTGCAGCTGCATTAATCTCCGAGGCTTGGTCTAGGCTACTTTGTATTTTGTTAATATTGGCCTTGGTCAAGTCAGGCAAAAGCTTTTGTAGCTCTGGACTATTTGGCACATGATTTTTATTGTTTTCGCTCGCCAGAAGCTGCAGCGACTTCATCGCTACAAGCAAAGGACCGAGTAAAGCCCCCCCTTTAAGGTTCGCTCCCGATGGGCTTTCTCCTAAAATCATATTGGGGTCGAATAAATTCTTACTGTTATCTAGCACATAACCCACCATTTTCGATAGCATCGGTTCAGCGCTCGATAGCAGTCCTAGGGTGTCTGGATGAGGATCCTGTGGATTGATCACATAATTAATGTACATCCCTAAGTGTGTAAGAAAACGGATGGAGTCCCAACCAACAGGGTGAGGCGCCGTTGGCTCAGGCCAGCCAGGGTTATCGGGCAATCCGCCTTTAAAATCCTTTTGTACCTGCTGAAGATAGCTCATGCTATTTGTTATGGCGGTTTTAAACCGATTGGCATATTGGCTTAGAGTAGGGTCTTTTTGCACATATTGGTAGAGGCTATTTAGCGTCGTTAAATCAAAATACGAGGGATTAAGCAGGGTTCCCTTGTACGCCACTTTTCCTGTAGGGGTTATAGAAGATCCCGCTATTTGCTTTCCTCCTCCCCAGTTATCGTTTGTTAAGACAGGGTTGTAGGAGCGGCCATGGTAAGTAAAACCCACATTGTTGTTTTGGGTTCCGGGAATAGGATGTCCCGATACATTGTGCGTCAAAAAAGTGTTTAGCGCTTGCTCTGTCAAGGCGCTTAGTTGAATTTGTGTGCCAGGCGTGTCACTAGTGGGATTGAAACTATCTAAGTAAAAGTCTCCAAAAAGGCGTTTGCCTTTGATCATTAGGTCGATAATGTGTTCATCAGCGTCTGTAGCCGTGCTGAGCTCAACAGCTCCAGCATTTGAAGGATAAGGAGATTTTCCTGCCGTTATGTTGCTCCCAGGCGGCACTCCCAAATTAATTTGCCATCCGGCAAGGCCTGGAGTAGAGGCCCACTTTTCGGCGCCAGGGCTGGCTTTTACTATAGCAGCCTTTTGCTGTACGAGAAAATAGTACCCATTGAGGGTTTGTTGGAACTGAACTTGTAAGCTTTTCAGAGCAGGGCTATTAGGATTTGCTTGGTACGTGCTTAAGTAGGTATTATAAATATTTTGCAAAGTATACCAGATCGCTTCTGTAGAAGTGTCTGTTTTTACAGCTCCTCCTCCTTTGTTCGAAGTACGGCTGATGGGGAAAAGCATGGCGCTGGGATCATTGCTTACGCTGGTTCCTGCGCTTTTTGCTCCCTTGCTTTGGACGATCACGCAAGAAGTTCCGTTAATGACAATGGTCTTTTCGGACACAGGTTCCAGCTTTACAATAGAAGGGGGAAGGCTTGCATTAAGGATGTTATTGACCGAGTTATAAAGGCTTTGTCCCACTTTAGCGGACCAAGCGGGCCCCTCTCCAGCAAATTTGTACCCATTTTTCCACTGCGGTCCCAGTTTGGACGCCACTTCCGTGGACCAGCTCGCTTGCTTTTGGCTTGGACTATCATGAGCGTGTTGCTGCGCCCAGGTAAGTGCTTGATCCATTATCGACACAGAAAGATCAATATCTCCTATTTGTGCAGTAAAATCTTTTTGTAGCTGCGCAAACCCTACAGTTGTCTTAGGGACCTGCTTTGCAAACGCTTGTTGTAGGGCAGCTTTTTCTGCACTCCAGTTTCCCGCTAAGGACTGCGCTGGTACACCTCCTCTTCCGGGGAGCTGCTGAAGAAACCATTTTACACCATTTGCGCCTAGGTTTCCTACAAGGGCTACCATGGCTTTGGAAGGAGCAGAGGAAGCACCTGCTATAAGTGGCAAGTAGCTATTCACAATAACATTAATCGGGCCTTGTATAGCATTATCGGTGACTTTTGGATTCACAGGGCTTGACCAGTCCATCCCTTGATTTAGGTCGGTGGCTAAAGATTTTGCTTCAGTGTGCCAATCGGCATTATAGCTTGGCGAGCTGCTGTTTTTCTGGCACCAAGCCAGGCCCTTTTGAAACAAAGAGATCGCCAAAGTGATATTTTTTATTACAGGGTCATTTTGGGGCGATTTAATGGGATATTTGGCCTGCAAGGTTTTCAGCTCTGCTTGCCAAGTATTTTGGAGCTGTAAATAGGCGTTGACTTGCGCACTTGTATAAGGAATTTTTGTTGTGCTAGGTGGAAAGTTTTTTTGGAACCAGCTGTAAGCGGCTCCCTCTAGAGGAGATTGGTTGGCACCCGACGGCGCCGGAGGCGCTGGCGGAGGCAGTGGCGGGGGAGTGGGTGGATTGATCGCTTTTTTGCCAATAGTATTAAAAGCCGCTTCATTGAGCAAGGCCATCTGAGAGGGATAGGATTTAGCTTGCCAATACTGCCACGCTGTAGAGTTAGAAGGTTGCATGCTCTTGGGATCTATTTCAGAAGTAGTGGTGAGCGCTTGCTGCACACTTGTGATGTTTTTATCGGTTAAGTAAGGAAGAAGCGGCTCGAGCGCTTTGCTATTAGGCACGTGGTTTTTCTTATTGTTGTTTGCGAGCATTTGTAAAGATTGCATACTCACCAGTAAAGGCCCTAAAAGCGCTGGCCCTTGAAGATTGGCTTTATCAAGAGGAGAGGAAAGGGCCATTTTTGCTGTGAATAGGTTTTTACTGTTTTTGATCACAAAAGCCAGCATGTTGGACAACATCGTCTCTGCTTGAGGAAGTAGCCCCAGGAGATCTTTGTGAGGAGCGTTTGGATTGGTTACGTAGTTGATATATGTTCCTAAGTGGGACAGCAAATGTATCGCATCGACGCCGAGGTTAGGTGAGCTTATAGGGTTGTCGGGCAGAGCGCCTTTAAAGTCCGCTTGCACCGCCTGGGCATAGGTCATGGTATTTTTAATCGCCTGAGCAAAGTGCGCAGCACTAGCCGCTGTCTTGGGATTGCTTTGGACATACTGGTAAATAGTGGTAAGCGCGGTTAAATCAAAATAGCCAG
>JAUIKQ010000061.1 GCA_030430655.1 Chlamydiia bacterium | reverse complement strand
GAACCGTATTCAAAATCGACCTTCCCAATACCCCCTCTCCTTTGGTAGAAAAAAGGCAAGAAGTGGGTCGCCTTATCGAAAGTTATGTAGGCTCCTTTCGCGACGTCAACGGAGGCCTCCTTGAAAAAATGGAGCAGAACTTCGAAGTACTTGCAAAAAAATGCCCCATTTCTACCAAGGGGCTACGTGAGTTTTTTGACTCCATTACGCCAGAAAGCGAGCGAGCTATTTGCCCTCCAGCACTTCTTCAAGCGATTTACCTAGCCATTCAAAAAAAAGAAGGTTACACCCTTTTAGAAGAAGAAAATGCGATCGCTGCTGTTGTGAGAGTCGAAAAAGGGCTTGAGAAAGCTTGGAAAAAAAACTTAAGTAAGCAATTTCCTAAGGCAGGATTTTCTGAAACGCTTACATCAAACACCGCAGTCTTGTCCTGCTTTTTGCACTACCCCACTCAAAAAGAAGCAAAAGCATTCAAAACGAAAACAACGGCGCTATTTCAAGAGTGGACTCAAAAGCAAGCCTCTCAAACGCTTCGTCTATGCACTACCGTTCCCTTCACTTCTTTTGACCCACGTACAGGAACAGAAGAAGAAGCGAGCTATTTACATAAAATGCTTTTTGAAGGACTGGTGCGGATTGGTCCTTGTGGAAAACCAGAGCCTGCAATTGCGGAAAAGGTGATTATTTCGAAAGACAAGATGCTCTATACATTCCACTTAAGGAAAAGCTGTTGGTCCAATCGCATGCCACTCACTGCACATGACTTTCTCTATAGTTGGAATATGATTCTCTCTAAAAAAGAGCTTGCTCCCTTAAGTTACCTCTTCGATAGCATTAAAAATGCCCAGGAAATAAAAAAAGGAAAATTGCCACCCGAATCCTTAGGAGTAGATGTCGTTGATGATTATACGTTAGCGGTTCGGCTTCGAAATCCCTGCGATGTTTTTTTAGAAATGTGCGCTCTTACCCTCTTTTCTCCTATCTGTCAAACTGTTGATGAGAGACACCCTAGCTGGGTCGATGCGCAAGAAAAAGAGTATGTGTGTAACGGCCCGTTTTGCTTAGAAAGAAAAGAAAACAATGGAGGCGTTATTTTAAAAAAAAATCCCTTCTACTGGGAATCAGAAAAAACCCGGTTAGAAAAAGTAACCATCCCACTTGTTTCACAAGAAGAAGGCAGAAAGCTGTTCCTCAATAAGCAAGTAGATGCTCTGCTTTATTACTTTTATAAAAACTCCTCTTTTCTCAATCTAAAAAGCTTGAAAGCGAACAATTTACCGGGAGCGGTTTGCAAATGGTTTCTTTGTTTTAATTGCACAAAGCCGCCCTTCCAAAACAAAAAAGTCAGAAAAGCTATCGCTTTAGCGCTAGACAGGAAAAAAATGCTAAAGGCTTTTCCACGCAGCGCTAATTCTAGTTTTTCCTTTTACTCCACTCTCTACTCGCAGAACAACAAAAATGCTAGCCCTATAAAAAACAACCACAAAGCGCGACAGCTTCTCATGGAAGCTCTCGCAGAAGATTCTGCAGTCAGAGAAACTTTTTTTAACCAAAGTGTTCCCGTTTTAGAAACCAACAAAAGCCTTGCTAATGCTATTTGTGAGCACATAAACACTGTGTTCAGTGCAAACTGGACCACCTCCATTATGAGAACAAATTCAAGAGGCTATTTCAAGAGAAGAAAAAACACCCAGGTTTCAATTTACGGTTGGGTAGACAGAATCCACGAGCCTGGGTATTTCCTAGGAATATTTTCCTCTCAAGACAACCCTATTAACTCCGCTCGCTGGACGCACCCTTCCATACAACACGCGATTGAACAACTGAAAACCTTAAAAGATCAAAACGAAAGAGACGAGCTCCTCAGGGAAGCTGAAGCAGCTCTATTCGGAGAAATGCCCATGATTCCCCTTCTCGATGTCCCACAGATATCTCTTTGTCATTCGCACGTCCAAGGAGTCTATGCTAATCGCTTACAGCAGTTCGATATCCGATTTGCATCTAAGAAATAGCTGTCGACTCCAAGAAACCAGCCAAGGAAGGATATCGAACTGCCTGGGAGTTGTCGATGCTAGCAAATCCCACCTCATTCACAGTAAAGTGTCGTAGACCTTCAGCGTGGATAACGTAGAAATGCGCCTCGGCTTTATTTTTCTCTTCGAAAATCGCAAAATTGCCTTTTGCTGTATTAAGCTCGTCTATAGCCTCATCTTGAGTAAGAAATCCCAAAAAATTCGAGTGGGAGCGAATAGACTCAAAAAGATCCTGAGCAGAAGGAATGTGATAAGCTGGAAAGAGCGACCTCAGTCCTAGGTGATATGCCTTTAGATTCTCCTGTGTTCCCATGGCCAAAAAATGGGAAAAGCGTTCATCCTTCTTGCCGAAGGTGCTCAACACTGCAGTAGATTTAAAGAAATCAAATGGGTTGAGGCTAGCATCAGGTTGAGCTTTACACATCGCTGACAAGCTAAGAACAGCCACAAAGGCAATTTTGAAAAGCGTTTTTTTCATTTTGCACCTTTTAAATATGATTGTTTTTTTATTCCCGAAAGCACAGAAAATTTTATGACTTAGCCGATCTATTAACAAGCATTTTTTAAACAACCTTGATAATCGGAAAATAAAATAGCAACGACCGCACGAATTCCTTTACGAAATATATAAGTGTATTTTTATTTCGAACATATGCTACCGTCTCTGAAATACAAACACTACACCTGGGAAAAAAATGGACGAGTTTGCTTTCTTTGAACCTTTTTTCCAATCAAATCCTCAGCACGCCAGGCTTTTCAAGTTGATGAAAGGCGTTGCAGCCGTTCATCCTGGTTATCTCATTGAGCACTACCTAGCGAGCATAAATTGCATTTTGGAGAACATGAGTGACATCTTCCTTCAGCGAAGAAGCGATGAATTCTTTAACATGCTGATAACAAAAGTGTTAACTACCCGCTTTCTCCCGGAAGATGACCCTATTTGCGAAGTCACATTTTTTAGTCACTCTGTTGCTTTTCCCTTTCAGTCCAAAGGAGTAATAGGATTTTTCACGAGCCTTAGCGGCATTCAACCCCAAGCCGCGCGATTAATCGACGCCTTATGCAAGCATCACGGCAGCATTGCCTTGGTAAAAAATTCGGTGTTGCTTCTTTTCAGATCCCATCAAAGCAGAACAGTACTGTACTTTGAGGTTCAGAAAGCAGAAGGCCAGTTGTCTCCGGATCAAATCCAAGATTTGCAAGAAAGCCTCGAAGAGAGCGGCGCTTTTATGGTAGCGAGCCGGCAAGAGTCTATCCCCTCTCTTGAATCTTCCATCAAAACGCTGCGTTGGTTAATGAGCGAAGTGGAAAAAGGAGATCTGCCTCACGTGATGATTTCTTTGGAGATGCGCAGTCCTGAAAAGCTACGATTTTTTGCTTTCGTCTGCCAGTTTATTAACTCCCAAGCAAACGCACTTGCTGCAGAGCCCAACTACCCTGGCACTGAAATAGAGTGCCAATTTCGCAAGCCGGTAGAAGGAGGTATCAAAGAAGGAACCGTATTCAAAATCGACCTTCCCAACACCCCCTCTCCTTTGGTAGAAAAAAGGCAAGAAGTGGGTCGCCTCATCGAAAGTTATGTAGGCTCCTTTCGCGATGTCAACGGAGGTCTCATTGAAAAAATGGAGCAGAATTTTGAAGTACTTGCAAAAAAGTGCCCTATTTCTACCAAGGGGCTACGTGAGTTTTTTGATTCTATTACGCCAGAAAGCGAGCGAGCTATTTGCCCTCCAGCACTTCTTCAAGCGATTTACCTAGCCATTCAAAAAAAAGAAGGTTACACCCTTTTAGAAGAAGGAAATGGGATCGCGGCTGTTGTGGGAGTCGAAAAAGGACTTGAAAAAACTTGGAAAAAAACCCTAAGCAAGCAGTTTCCCAAGGCAGGATTTTCTGAAAGTCTCACATCAAGCGCTGCAGTCTTGTCCTGTTTTTTGCACCACCCCACTCAAAAAGAAATAAAAGCATTCAAAACAAAAACAACAGCGCTGTTTCAAGAGTGGACGCAAAAGCAAGCCTCTCAAACGCTTCGTCTATGCACTACCGTTCCCTTCACTTCCTTTGACCCGCGTACAGGAACAGAAGAAGACGCGAGCTACTTACACAGAATGCTCTTTGAAGGACTCATGAGAATTGGTCCCTGTGGAAAACCAGAGTGTGCCATTGCGAAGGAGGTGATTATTTCGAAAGACAAGATGCGCTACACATTTCGCTTAAGAAAAAGCTGTTGGTCCAATCGCATGCCACTCACTGCACATGACTTCCTCTATAGTTGGAATATGATTCTCTCTAAGAAACAGCTTGCTCCCTTGAGTTACCTCTTCGATAGCATTGAAAATGCTCAGGAAATAAAAAAAGGAAAATTGCCAACTGAATCTTTGGGAGTAGATGCTATTGATGATTACACTTTAGAGGTTCGCCTCCGAAACCCTTGCGCCGCTTTTTTAGAGATATGTGCTCTCACGTTTTTTTCTCCTATTTGTCAAGCAGTTGACGAAAAGCATCCCAGCTGGGTAGAAGCGCAAGGAGAAGAGTATGTGTGTAATGGCCCCTTTTACTTACAAAAAAAGGAACGCAATGGGGGCGTTATTTTAAAAAAAATCCCTCTTACTGGGAATCAGAAAAAACCCGATTAGAAAAAGTAACCATCCCAATTGTTTCGCAAGAAGGAGGCAAAAAGCTCTTCCTCAATAAGCAGATAGACGCCTTGTTTTGTCCCTTTTATAAAAACTCTTCTTTTCTTGATTTAAAAGATTTGGTAGCCACTCGGCTAAAAGGAACGGTTTCTAAATGGTTTCTTTGTTTTAACTGCCTAAAACCTCCTTTTCACAACAAAAAAGTAAGGCAAGCAATTGCCTTAGCAATGAATAGGCGAAAAATCATAAAGGAGTTCTCACATAATGCCACCCCAAGCTTTTCCTTTTGTCCTTGCCTTTGCTGGCAAAACGACAAAAATATAAGCAGCTTAGAAAACGTTTATGAAGCACGAAAACTTCTCATGGAAGCTTTAGCAGAGGACCCCGAAGTCGGTAGAATTTTTTTTCGGCAAATTATTTTCACAGTGGAAGGAAGCAAAAATCTGGCAAATGCCCTTTGTAATTGTATAAACGCGGCATTTAGTGCAAGCTGGGGGGTTGCTGTTTTGAAAACAAGCGCACAAGGATACTTCAAACGAAAAGAAAGTTTTCAGATTTCGATCCATAGTTGGGCAGACAGAATTCATGAGCCCAGTTACTTTCTAGGGCTTTTTTCTTCCAGGGACAATTTTATCAACTTATCCTGCTGGACACATCCTTTAATACAAGCTATTACCGAAAAAATCAACGCTACAGAAAATCAGGAGAAAAGAAACAAACTTCTAGCAAGCGCTGAAGCGCTGTTAAGCGAGGAGACGCCGGCGGTTCCCTTATTCGACGTCCAATTCATATCCCTTTGCCACTCTCACGTTCAAGGAATCTACTCCAGTCGCCTGCAGCGATTTGATATTCGGTTTGCATCAAAAAAAGGCCTTGAGCAGAAGGAATGTGGTGGAGTGGAAGAAATGTCTTAAGCCCGAACTGGATACACCTTTATCCTGTGCCTCCACGCTCAAAAACGGGAATCAAGCCTAGAACCCGTCAAGGGTTTTATGACTTAAACACTCTATTTAAAAGTATTTTTTAAACAGCCTTAATAATCAGCACATAAAATAGCGACAACCGCACGAGTCCCTCTAGGAAATATATAAGTGTATTTTTATTTCGAACATATGCTATCGTCTCTGAAATACAAACACTACACCTGGGGAAAAAATGGACGAGTTTGCTTTCTTTGAACCTTTTTTCCAATCAAATCCTCAGCACGCCAGACTTTTCAAGATATTGAAAGGGGTTGCAGCCGTTCATTCTGGCCATCTCATTGAGCACTACCTAGCGAGCATAAATTGCATTTTAGAGAACATGAATGACACCTTCCTTCAGCAGCGAAGCGATGATTTTTTTCACATGCTGATGACAAAATTATTAACTACCCGCTTTCTTCCGGAAGATGACCCCGTTTGTGAAACCACATTTTTTAGTCACTCCGTGGCTTTCCCCTTCCGATCCAAAGGGGTAGTAGGATTTTTCACGAACCTTAGTGGTATTCAACCCCAAACTACGCGATTAATCGACGCTCTATGCAAACGTTATGAAAACATCGCTTTGGTAAGAAACTCGGTATTGCTCCTTTTTAGATCTCATCAACACCGAACAATACTGTACTTTGAGGTGCAAAAAGCAGAAGGGCATCTATCTCCGGATGAAATCCAAGATTTGCAAGAAAGCCTTGAAGAGAGCGGCACCTTTATGGTAGCCAGTCAGCAAGAGTCTATCCCCTCTCTCGAGTCCTCCATCAAGACTCTGCGTTGGTTGATGAGCGAAGTGGAGAAAGGAGATCTGCCTCACGTAATGATTTCTTTAGAGATGCACAGCCCTAAAAAGCTACGATTTTTTGCTTTTGTATGTCAGTTTATTAGCTCTCAAACAAATGCGCTTGCTGCGCAGCAAAACTATCCTGGCAGTGAAATAGAGTGCCAATTTCGCAAACCAGTAGAAGGCGGCATTAAAGAAGGAACCGTACTAAAAATCGACCTTCCGAACACACCCTCTCTTTTGGTAGAAAAAAGGCAACAAGTGAGTCGCCTTATCGAAAGTTACGTGGGCCCCTTTCGCGACGTCAATGGAGGGCTCCTTGAAAAAATAGAGCAGAACTTTGAAGTGCTTGCAAAAAAGTGCCCTGGTCCCACTAAGGGACTGCGTGAATTTTTTGACTCCATTACGCCAGAAAGCGAGCGAGCTACTTGTCCTCCAGCGCTTCTCCAAGCGATTTACCTAGCCATCCAAAAAAAAGAAGGCTACACCCCTTTAGAAGAAGAGAACGCGATTGCTGCTGTTGTGAGAGTGGAAAAAGGGCTTGAAAAAACTTGGAAAAAAACCTTAAGTAAGCAGTTTCCTAAAGCAGGATTTTCTGAAACTCTTACATCAAACGCCGCGATCTTGTCCTGCTTTTTACGCCACCCCAGTCAAGAAGAAGCAGAAGTATTCAAAGCAAAAACAACCGCGCTGTTCCAAGAGTGGACGCAAAATAAAGCATGCCAAACACTCCGTTTGTGCACTACCGCCCGCTTTACTTCCTTTGATCCACGTACAGGTACAGAAGAAGAAGTGAGCTATTTACATAAAATGCTCTTTGAAGGACTGATGAGAATTGGCCCTTGTGGAAAACCGGAACCTGCAATTGCGAAAAAAGTGACACTTTCGAAAGACAAAATGCGTTACACGTTTCATTTAAGGAAAAGCTGCTGGTCCAATCGTATGCCACTGACTGCGCATGACTTTCTCTATATTTGGAATATGACTCTCACCAAAAAAGAGCTTGCTCCCTTAAGTTACCTCTTTGATAGAATTGAAAACGCCCAGGAAATAAGAAAAGGAGAAATGCCACTTAGCTCTTTAGGAGTAGATGCTGTTGACGATTACACTTTAGAAGTTCGACTTCGAAGCCCTTGCGCTGCTTTTTTGGAGATATGCACACTCACCCTTTTCTCTCCTATTTGCCAAGCCATCGATGAAAAA
This sequence comes from Chlamydiia bacterium, assembly GCA_030430655.1. Taxonomy (GTDB): domain Bacteria; phylum Chlamydiota; class Chlamydiia; order Chlamydiales; family Simkaniaceae; genus JAUIKQ01. The sequence goes on along the minus strand of JAUIKQ010000061.1, from coordinate 2,621 downwards.
CATCCCAGCTGGATCGACGCAGAAGGAGACGAGTACGTTTGTAATGGCCCTTTTTGCTTAGAAAAAAAAGATCATAAGGGGGGCGTTGTTTTAAAAAGAAATCCCTTTTACTGGGAGTCAGAAAAAACCCGTTTAGAAAGGATAACCATCCCGGTTGTCTCGCAAGAAGAAGGGGAAAGGCTATTTCGCAATAAGCAAGTAGATGCCCTGTTTCATTATTTCTACAACACCTCGCCTGTCAACTTAGAAGGTTTAGAGGTTACCCATTTAAAAGGGGTGATTTCTAAACGCTTTCTCTGTTTAAACTGCGCAAAGCCCCCTTTTCATAATAAGAAGGTTAGGCAAGCAATTGCTTTGGCAATGGACAGGAAAAAAATTCTCAAACAATTCCCACATAATGCTACCCCCAGCTTTTCTTTCTACTCTCCCCTCTATTCACAGAATAGAACAGACAGCAGTAGCCCTGAGGACACTCCCAAGGCACAACAATTGCTCATGCAAGCCCTAGCAGAAGAGCCCGAAATAACTAAAGCTTTTTTCAATCAAAGCATTTCTGCACTGGAAGGTAATAAGAAGCTAGCGTGCGCAATTTGCGACCATCTAAACACAGTCTTTAGCGCGAACTGGACTGTTTCTACGCTAAAGATGAACGCGCGGGAATACCTCAAACGAAAGAAAAACCTCCAGGTTTCGATCTTTGGCTGGTCGGACAGAATTGATGATCCCTGGTACTTCCTCGAGCTCTTCTCTTCCGGGGACAACTTTATCAACCCGTCCTTTTGGACACACCCTTCGATGCAGACCATCATTGAAAAAGTCAAGACCGCAAAAAATCGAGAAGAAAGGGATCAGCTCCTCAGCAGCGCTGAAGCATTGCTATTCGAAGAAATGCCTATGGTCCCCTTATTCGACGTTCAGTTCGCATCGATCTGCCATCCCTACGTCCAAGGAATCTATGCCAGTCGCCTACAACAGTCTGATATTCGGTTTGCATCCAAACAAAGGTCGTCGATCTGAGCAAGGTTCGCAAAGTCCACCTCGTTTAATGCGCCCCGGCCCTACTCTTCTTCGAAAATGGCAAGGCTGTCATTTCCTGCATCAAACCTGTCTAAAGCCTCATCTTTGGTAAGGGAGCCCAAAAAACTCGAGTGGGAGCGAATAGACTGAAAAAGGTCGTGAGCAGAAGGAATGGGATGGGACGGAAAGAGCGCTTTAAGTCCGAGGTGATATGCCTTTAGATTCTCCTGCGTTCCCATGGCCAAAAGATGGGAAAAGCGCTCAGCCCTCTTACTCAGAATATTCACTGCCTCGGCAGGCCGCGACGCATCGACCGAACTCAAGATAGAGTCAGCTTGAACTTTACACATTGCTGATAAGCTAACAACAGCCACAAAAGCAATTTTAAAAAGCGTTTTTTTCATTTTGCATCCTTAAATAAACAGCTTCTATTCCGATAAATCACAGAAGGTTTTATGACTTAGCCAATCTATTTACAAGCATTTTTTAAATAGCCTTAATTTTGCACACATTTTAACTTGTTTTTTCTGCAGTAATCACATAGTAATCAAAGTAGCCAGACTGGTAGCCTTTCAACCAATTTCTATCCCAAGTTTCGTCGTATTCTCCCTGGCTTATCCATTTATCAAACCCTTTCCACACGTAGTCGCCGATGCTCTTTACTTTGATTTTTCCAAACCCTGTTTTCTCAAGAAGTGTTAACAACGGGTGTAAAATGATCCACTTTGAGACCATATCCTCCGCATGCTGCTCAAAATAGGAAAAATTTATCTGTTAATTTCTGCAGGCTTTACCGTTTTGCGATAAGAAGAACACAGAAAGCTGAGTCAACTGTGAAACACTAAGTAAAAATAGCCCCGCAAAGAGAACTTAGTAGAGGAGGAGGTGGATCAATTTTCAACCGGTGTTGACAACTGAAAAATAATTCTTTAAAGCAAATCTTTGTCTCTATAAAATTTATCTCTTTAAATTAACTTCCTATGGGAGGCATCTATGACTGTGAGAATACAACTAAGTCGAAGTCAACAAGAGATCGATCCCAATCAAGAGAATTGGGAGCTCATGAAGAGATTTGCAACTCTTTTTCATTACACTGTTAACGAAAGCTCTTTTTCAGGGGCGTGCGAACAGGCATTTGAATCTGCTTTAGAGGCTTGTAAACACAGAAAATGGACGGTGCTTTCTCGAGAAGAAGTAAAAGATGATCTTGGAAGGCTTGCTGCGTATTTCAAAAGTTCTTTACTTGATTATGCAATTTCTCAAAATGCACCATGGACTTCTGAATTGATCAGCCAACGTATTGATATCCATTCATTAGATTTTCAGGGGAATTCTGCATTGCATACAGCAGCAAGAGAAGGAGCGGATCATCTCATTCCACTTTTAACAACGCATATTAATATTAATCAGGAAAATTACAAAAAACAAACTCCATTGGAAATTGCAATTCAATTTGGGCAAGACCGGGTTGTTTTAGAGTTAATTAAAAAAGGGGCCAACATTAATCGTTTGATTTCTGTGGGTGAAGGTCAGGCTATTTCTCTAAGAGGAATTGGTTTTGCAGTGATGAGAGGAGAAATTCGTTGCATTGAAAAATTAATAGC
>JAUIKQ010000060.1 GCA_030430655.1 Chlamydiia bacterium | reverse complement strand
GCAAAGGGCTGTTGGATGGGTCACCCGATCATAAATTTGTGAGGCGATCTCCATCGTCCCAAGAGAATGTTCAAACCGCTTGTGTGTGGCGCCTGGATAAACGCAGTATGCCATACCTAGCTGATGGATATCATGCAGCCTTTGAAAGAGATCTAGCTCTACAACTTGTGCCTCTACCCAGCTTAATGAAATAAAGCGATGAATCGGATCATAAATGCGTTTCATGCTCAGCCTTAAGTACCTTATGCTTTTGCCAAAATAGCCAGGCATACACCGGAAAGCTACTGAACAGAAGTAGAATGCCGTAAAAAACAATCGTCTTTCCAGAGCCGATCAAGGCTAGGTAGGAATAGAGAAACGCTAAAACGGTAATGCTACTTGATCGCAAAAAAGCAGGAAAGGGCAGCTTTTCTTTGTTCCTAATACTTACGATGATATAAGAGAGCGTGGTAAAAAGGTAAGTAATAAGCGCCGCAAGAGTTGCTAAAAGAACAATAAAAGTAAATTGGTGAACTAAAGAGCGATGAAAGTTAAAAAATAATAAAACCGTTATTAAAGTCGAAGAAACCAACAAGCTACGCACAGGAATGCCTTCAACAGATGTTTTAATAAAAAACTTTGGAAATAGACGATCTCGAGCTGCAGCCATGGGAATCTGGCCCTGTATTAAAATCCAGCCATTAATCGCACCTGCACAGGCCACTGCAGCACCAATGCCCATAAAGTAGCGACCAAAATCCCCAAATAAAGCCACGGCCATATCAACAAAAGGCGCTGGAGAGTGAGCAAGCTTTGCGGGAGGGATAATACCAAATATCGCTACTGTACTGACAATATAAATTACCGCAACTGCAACCGTACCTAGCACCGTTGCACGGGGAATGGCCTTCTCTGGATTTTGAACGTTGTCCGCTGGAATGGATCCCGATTCGAGTCCCAAAAAAGCCCATAGCGTTAGCATAGAGCCGCTAATGATAGCATTCCAGTTAGACACTCCACTCACGTTTACCTCAAACAGGTGCGCTTTTTTGATAAAGAAAATTCCTATGAAAGAAATAGCAAGAAGAGGAACCAGCTTCAACACAGTAAGAACAAGTTGTATAATCCCCACTAAGCGCACATTAACGATATTGATAAGTGTAAAAAGCCAAACGATACCTGCTGTGACGCAAAAGGCAAGAAATGGATCAGAGGTCAGCCTCGGGAAAAAAGGGCTACAGTAACCTGTAAATGCCACGGCAACGGCGGCGTTGCCTACCCATAAATAGATCCAATAATTATAAGCCACTAAAAAGGCCACAAAATCCCCAAGCCCCTTCTTGCAATAGACGTAAGGCCCCCCGGCAACAGGATACCTTCTCGACAAGTCCGCAAAAACCAAGGAAAGAAAAATAGCGCCAACGGCCGTCACTGCCCAACTAACCAAAGTAATGGATCCGTAAGCGGCTAAAGAAGCCGGAAGAAGGAAGATCCCAGAACCTACCATGTTACCAACAACTAAAGAGGCAAGCATCCAAATGCCTAAACTGCGCACTTTTTTCATCCACACGTCCTGGGGCGACTTTCTAACATATAAGAGGGGGTTACCGAGACAAACTCAGCTTTACGCTGGAGCTCTTTAATGCTGCGTGCTCCCCCGTACGTCATACCGCTGCGTAAGCCTCCTAGCAGGGTATCTATTAACGTTTGCGCGCTGTGCGGCACGCCTGCCCAAAAATCCACACCCTCTGCCACTGTCTTGGATTTTAATCCTCCGAAATAATCATCTTGAAAATCTTGGCTGGCCTGCCCTCGAAACTTCGCTTGCATTTCTCCAGAGGCTGTCTTTCTTTTAGGAGCAGCACTTTCCAAAGTCAATGCAAATAACTTACCTATCATCACGCTGCTCGCCCCTGCAGCCAAAGCCAATACAACATCACGACTAGTCCGTATGCCTCCATCTGCAATGAGAGGTACGCGCAGCTTTTCTGCGATTTTAGCGCACTCATAAATCGCGCTAAATTGAGGCACGCCAAATCCCGTTACCATACGGGTAGTGCACGCCGCCCCAGGTCCTACACCTACCTTTACCGCATCAGCGCCTGCATTCACTAAATCTTGATATCCCATAGCCGTACACACGTTTCCTGCAATCACCTCTTTGTCCGGATGGCGCTTCTTGAGCTCCTTAATAAAATCCAACATCCGATCGGAATGCCCGTGCGCAACGTCAATACAAACTCCAAGAGCGCCTAAATCGAGCAATTCACTCACAAAATCAAACTTATCTTCCCCAATACCAGAAGAAATAAAAGTTTTCTGTGCAAATTTCTTGACAAAATCCCGCTGCACCTCTTGCGAAGCGGTAAAACGGTGCATGATAGGCACGGAACCATTTTGCACCAAAACAGAGCCGAGCGCTTCCCCTATTGTCGTATCCATGTTCGCACAAACAAGAGGAATGGCCATTTTCACATTCTTCGTCAACCACGTGTTTAATTGCGGTTGCGTCCTTGAAGGCACGTTATTAAATTGGGGCACCAGCGCAACGTCATCAAAAGAATAGGATTTTTTCATAAAAAGCTTTACAATTACGTCCAACAGACGGACTAAATGTTAGATGACAAAACCCTTTTTAGCAATAATTAGCGTTGTAATTATTACAAAAGACAGCGAAAAAACCCTGCCCGCTACTTTGAAATCGGTGGAAAGCTTTGGTGAAGTGATTCTCTATGATACAGGAAAAGATAAAACGCGAGCGGTGGCAAAACATTTTTCCAACGTGCGCTATGTTAAAGGAAATTTTATAGGATTTGGAGAAACAAAAAAAAAGGCGTGCGCCTATACAAGCAACGACTGGATTTTATCCCTAGATAGCGATGAGGTGCTGTCTAAAGAAGCGGCAAGAGAAATACAAGAAACGCCTCTAAATACGCAGTCTGTTTACTCTTTCCCTTTTCACAACTTTTACAAGGGCAAATGGATTAAAGGGTGTGGGTGGTATCCAGATCGACATGTCCGCTTATTTGCAAAAACACACACCCACTTTGATAATGCCCCTCTCCACGAAGGGATTTGCTTGCAAAAGATGCAACACGTCCGTATGCGCAGTCCTATTTACCACTATTCTTACAACGACATCTCTGATTTTTTACGAAAAATGCAGGCCTACTCTACCCTTTTCGCTCAGGCTTATGTAGGCAAGAAGAAAAGCTCGTTTTGGCACGCTATTTTGCACAGTGGATTTGCTTTTTTTAAGGCTTACTTCATCAAAAGGGGGCTATTTGATGGCTCTAAAGGATTTATTATCTCGCTCTACCAATCTCAAACAGCTTTTTATAAGTATCTAAAGCTAAAAGAGTTAAATGATGATCTTAATTCTTCTCTACCATAGAGCCTTAAAAGGAAAATATGGTAATGCAAGCGAGATGCTAGACAAACATTTCGCCTATATAGCAAACCGATACCACACCTATTTTCCAGGTGAGCGCCCCAAAAAACAGGGGGAGCTGCAAATATGTCTCACGTTTGACGACGCAACGGCAGATTTTTACTCCTTTGTCTATCCCCTACTTAGGCGCTATCGGCTCAAGGCAGTTTTAGGAGTGATCACGGGGCTCACTGTAGAAAAAGCGACATTAAGCCTAGCCAAGCGCCTAACACTGCCCGTCCAATTCTCGCGTCCTTCAGAAGTCTTTTGCACGTGGGAAGAGCTAAAGAAAATGCTTACAAGCAATCTCATCCAAATTGCTTCTCATTCCCACTATCATAAGAATTTGAAAAGCGCTCTAGATTATGATGAAGCAATGCGCCTTTCCAAGCTCTCTATTCAGGACCATCTCCAATGGACGCCCTCTACTTTTATCTGCCCTTACGGAGGATGGAATAAAGGCATGCTAGAGAGCAACATCTATCCTTTTGTTATGCGCATTGGCAACGCCTACAATAAACAGTGGTCCCCTTTGCTTTACAGAATGCAAGCAGATAGACTTGCCACTCCCCATCAACCTTTCTCCTTCATAAATAAAGTGATTGGTGTTTCTAATTTCTATTACAATATTATACGTAATAAGTAATTCACGTTTTTAATTTATATAAAAATAAATTTTTAGTATTTATTATTAATAAAGGGTAGCGATAAAAAGGCGTATCTATGTCCAGTGGCAAGTCACATGACACCAGTAAAGAACTAAAAAAGGCCATAGCAAAAGAAGGGCAACTTTTCGAAGAGTACTATACGTGGCTAGAGCAACACATGCCAGCCCGTTTTTTTGAAGAAATTGAAAGAGAACAGGTTATGTTAATTGCCCACAACTTGATGGGCTTTCACCTGCAAAGCTACTTTTCTCATATTCACTTAAAAGACTGTGCATTTGCGCTCCGTCTAGAAAGTCCTGACGCAGATTTAAAAAACCTAAAACACTACAACTTGTTTGGGATCAAAAACTATCAAACATATGTCTCTGACGCAGCCGCCCCTTTCCCTGGAATCAAAGCAAAACTACGTATAGCCGCGATCTACTTTACTGTTCTAGATGAACACGCAGAAGAAGCGCTCTGCCAAAAGGTATTTTCCAAAGAAGAGCAAGCAGAGATTTATACCACTCTGCAAAAGCGGGTCTTTGATCTTTCTAAAGAGGCCTTCTCCAAGCTTGTTCACTCCATGAATGCAAGGTTTTTACGTTCTCTCAACAAAGAACGCCTTATCCTGAGCATGGAAATGTTGCTTCGGGCAAAAACGCGAGACTATTGCCAGTATGAAGTCCGTTATAATGAAGACTTTGCAAAGACAAACTCCCCCTCGATGCAAATTGTGCTTGCTTGGCGCAACACACCTAAACATTTGTTTTTATACAGACTCGCCAAGACTATCTATAGACATAACCTTACGATGATGCGGATGAATGCGACCTATCTTAACCCTTATGAAAAAGAAAGCACCCTACTCCTTTCTCTTGGTCTACATGGAATGGATGAAAAACCGGCTTGGGAAGCGACCGATATCGGAGACTTTCTACAAGAAATGGCTACATTGAAATATTTTGATGAGATGGATCAAATAGAAACCATTTTTGTCGATTCCGGCCTAATACGTGGCAATTTAGGTACTTTGCTACGTACCATCGTTTCTTTTGTGCATCAAGTCCTAGTGCATGCAGATCCCAATCTCTATTCTTTACAGAACATAGAGGAAGGTCTTTGTCGCCACGTCGAGCTCACTATCCATCTTTTGCATGTCTTTGAAATGAAATTTCATCCGGAGAAAAAAGACGAAGCGGCTTTTGAAAAGGGAAAAGAAGACTTTTTAAATCTTGTCAATACTCTCGATACTGGAAATGAAATCAACGATGAAAGGAGGAAAAACATTCTCAAGCAGGCGATGCACTTTATACAATACACACTAAAAACCAATTTTTACAGAAATAATAAAAGCGCGCTCAGTTTTCGACTAGACCCCACCTATCTTACCCACGTTCCCTATGATAGAGAGGCTATTTTCCCCGAAATTCCTTTTGCCATTTTTTTTATTAGAGGAATGCACTTTATTGGCTTTCATATTCGTTTCAAAGACTTGTCTCGAGGCGGCTTACGCACTGTCATGCCGCAGCTTCATGAGCAAATGGTCGCAGAGCGGGACTATGTCTTTTCGGAATGCTATAACCTTGCTTTTACACAGCAAAAGAAGAATAAGGACATTCCGGAAGGAGGGTCTAAAGCAGTTATTTTTCTAGAGCCTCTTGATTGCTTGCGTTTTGAAACAGATATATACACCAAAGAACTCCACTTGGCCGGCTATCCAAAAGCGCGCATTGCTGAAAAAATCATCACCTTTCAAAGACAACAAAAAACGGAATACCTCTACCAAACGCAGCGCGCTTTTATACATAGCTTATTGACATTAGTCAATTGTGAAGAAGATGGCACGCTTCGCGCAAAACATGTCGTAGACTACTGGAAAAAGCCCGAATACATCTATCTCGGACCCGACGAAAATATGCACAACGTCATGATTGAATGGATTGCCAACTACAGCCGCCACTGTCGCTATAAGCCCGGCATAGCTTTCATTTCTAGCAAGCCGCACGCCGGAATTAACCACAAGGAGTATGGGATCACTTCCTTTGGTGTCAACGTTTATATGGAGCAGGCGCTGCACTACCTTGGTATCAACCCTAAAAAAGACCCCTTTACCATAAAAATTGCCGGGGGGCCTGATGGAGATGTAGCAGGCAACCAAATTATGAACCTTGCGAAATTTTATCCCAAAACAGCGAAATTACTTGCACTAACAGACATTTCTGGAACGGTATACGACCCAAATGGGCTTGATCTAGAAGAAATGGAAAAACTCTTCCACACGGTAAATCCTATCCATGCCTATCCCTTTAATAAACTCTCAAAGGGAGGATTTCTCCTCGATCTGCAGACAAAAAAAGAACACAAAACGTATGCACAGCAAACACTTTGCTATCAAAATATCGATGGTAGGGTCAAAAAAACATGGCTGTCGGGCAACGAAATGAACCATCTCTACAGACACAATCTGCATCAGGTGAAAACGGACATATTCATCCCCGCAGGTGGGCGTCCTCGCACGCTCAACAAGGGCAACTGGGAAGACTTTTTAGATAGCACAGGACAGCCCACATCACGCGCTATTATTGAAGGAGCCAATCTCTACCTTACCCCCATTGCTCGAAAAAATCTAGAAAGCTTGAAAGTGCTTATTATCAAAGACAGTTCCGCCAATAAAGGAGGCGTTATTTGCTCTTCTTTAGAAGTTTTAGCAGGCCTTATTCTTTCTGAGGAAGAATTTTTGAACGAAAAAAAACAGATTATGAAAGAAATTTTAGAATTTATTCGCCAAGCCGCTAAAAACGAAGCCACCCTTTTGCTGCAAACACATAAAGAAACACAAACCCCCTTGACCGACCTATCGGAACAAATCTCTCATACTATCAATAAGTATACCTATCAAATCTACGACTTTTTAGAAAACATCGATTTGACAAGCGATCCAAAAAATCCCCTTATGCAAGCCGTATTCAACTACTGCCTGCCCCTTTTTAAGGAAAAATACGCGTCACGGATCTTAGATAACATTCCCCCCGTTCACAAAAAAGCCATGATTTCATGCTATATTGCAGCAAAAGTGGTCTATAAAAAGGGCCTTTCTTGGCAGCCCACCATTGTGGATATCTTACCTGTCATTGCTAAAGACCCAACAATCATGTAACGCTCTGACAATAAATAAATTATCACAGAAATCAGCAATCTCACATAAAAAGTGCTAAAAATCTTGCATCTTCTTGCAACCCTATGTTATATTAGTGGAAAATTAGCATTTAAGTGGATGGATTGCTAAAATGAACGGCAGTAAAAAAAAGCTAGAGCGAGGGCGCAGCGTTCTCTTCAGCCTCATAGACTTGTTCTTAAAAACAGGCCGACCTATTGGATCTAAGACATTGATGGACAATGGCTTTCGCGACCTAAGCTCAGCAACCATTCGCAATTATTTCGTCCAGTTAGAGAAAGAGGGGTATTTAATTCAACAGCACTCATCGGGAGGAAGGATCCCCACGAGCGTTGCCCTCCGGCTCTATGCAATTAGCCACATAAAAAAAAATGAGCCCTTAGAAAAGGGACAACAGAAGCTACTGCAAAATGAGCTATCAAGAGAAACCAAGGAGGTTGGGTACTATCTGCAGCATGCTGGGGAGGTACTCAGTCAAATTTCCAAGTGCGCTGTTTTCTTCTCTTCTCCCCGTTTTGACCAAGATTTTGTTCAAAAAATCAAACTTGTCAGCATCAACGCAAACCGATATGTAGCTGTCATTATTTCTCAGTTGGGTGTTGTACGCAGCGAAGTGCTGCATACCAAAGAAAAGATACGGCCAGCCTGTTTACAGAAACTAGAGCGCTTTTTCATGGATCGTCTCAATGAAGAAACGGAAGGGCAAAAACCCCTGCACCTCTCTCCTTCTCAGTCCCGCTTAGCAGAAAGGTTTTACAATGAAATTCTACTCAGACATATTGCGGGATATGCAAATTTTAGTGTAGATAACGTAGAAAAAACAGGGTTTTCCCAGCTTATCAAATACCCTGAACTGCAAGACGCACGTGCATTAGCGCACAGCCTGTCCATCTTCGAAAATACCACACATATGCGCAATCTTTTAAGCGAATGTGTATCACAAGAGAAACTCAGAGTATGGGTGGGACCAGAGGCGAGTTATGGCGCTTGTCCCGACATGAACTGTTCTATCATCGCCATCCCTTACTTCATTCTGGGACGTCCTGTAGGTGCTTTTGCACTGCTCGGCCCTATTCGCATGCCCTATAAGCGTCTTTTTAGTATTTTACGACAGTTCGAAACCCTTCTGAGCAAAACATTAACAAAAACAATGTACCGGTTTAAAATCACCTACCGAGAAGCCGCCTCTAAACACTTAGCGCTACAAACAAAAGCCCCTATAGCGCTTACACAGGCTAAGAGTTTTAAAATTTAAAGGAGTTACTTGACGTGGATAATCAAGAAAAAAAAGAAAAAATAGCCAGCACCCCCCCTTCTGACGACTTAGAAACGACATTTGCTTGCTCTGAAATCGAAAGCTTACAAAAAGCGCTGCAAGAGGAAAAAGAGCGCCGCTTGCGGGTACTTGCTGATGCAGATAACACACGAAAAAGGCTTAGCAAAGAAAAAGATGACTTATCTCGCTATTGCATTGAAAGCATTATCACAGAGTTTTTGACGCCTTTGGATAACTTTGAAAATGCTCTAGGATTTATCCACCAAGCATCAGAAGAAACCCGTAACTGGGCGCAAGGATTCAAAATGATACTTACTCAATTTAAAGACGTTTTAGCCAACCATAACGTCAGCTCTTTCGAGTCGGAAGGGAAAGAATTTGATCCCCATTTGCACGAAGCTTTAGAAATGGAAGAATCGGAAAAGCATAAAGACGGCACCATTACCCAGGAGTTTGTGAAAGGGTACAAATGTGGGGACAAGGTCTTACGCCCGGCAAAAGTCAAAGTGGCTAAGTCTTCTAAAGAACGTCAACAAGATGTAAAAAAAGACACAGAAAATAAGGAGAACAACAATGAGTAAAAATAAAAAAAGTACAAGGGTCATAGGGATTGACCTTGGAACAACAAATTCTTGTGTTGCCGTTATGGAAGGAAAAGCGGCAAAAGTTATTGCCAATGCAGAAGGCACCAGAACAACGCCTTCTATTGTCTCCTATAAAGGGGGCGAAAAACTTGTGGGCGTACCTGCTAAAAGGCAGGCTGTCACTAACCCTGACAAAACACTGTTTTCCACTAAACGGTTTATCGGACGCAAATATAAAGAGGTAGAGTCAGAAATTAAAACAGTACCCTACAAAGTAACAGAAAATAAAAACGGAGATGCCGTCTTTGAGGTAGATGGAAAAACCTTAACTCCAGAAGAGGTGGGCGCGCAAATACTCATGAAAATGAAAGAAACAGCGGAAAGTTACCTTGGTGAAGAGGTCACAGAAGCGGTTATCACTGTGCCAGCCTATTTTAATGACTCACAACGCCAATCGACAAAAGATGCGGGCCGTATTGCGGGACTGGATGTAAAGCGGATCATCCCAGAGCCTACAGCAGCCGCTCTGGCTTATGGATTTGAAAAACAAACAGATCGTAAAATTGCTGTTTTTGATTTAGGGGGCGGAACCTTTGACATCTCTATCCTGGAAATTGGTGATGGTGTTTTTGAAGTACTTGCAACGAATGGAGATACACACCTTGGAGGGGACGATTTTGACGATGTGTTAATCAAATACCTCATTAGCGAATTTAAGCAAGAAACGGGCATGGATCTTTCTCAAGATAAAATGGCGCTACAGCGATTAAAGGACGCCGCAGAAAAAGCCAAGATTGAGCTATCAGGCACGCAATCTACTGAAATTAATCAGCCCTTTATTACCATGGATGCATCAGGGCCAAAGCACTTAGCGCTTACACTAACAAGGGCAAAATTCGAGTCCTTGGCTCATGACCTTATCCAGCGCTGCGTTGCTCCTTGCAACAATGCACTGGCTGATGCGGGTCTTTCAAAGGAAGAAATTCACGACGTGCTTTTAGTAGGAGGGATGTCAAGAATGCCTGCTATCCAGCAAAAAGTAAAAGAAATTGACGTTTTAACAGAACGTGAAAATTATCGAAGAGAATTTGTCGCAAATGTTTCTCATGAGTTAAAAACACCATTATTTTCTATTCAAGGATTTCTTTTAACTTTAATCGAAGGAGGTGTTGAAGAT
>JAUIKQ010000059.1 GCA_030430655.1 Chlamydiia bacterium | reverse complement strand
TCTCTCGCGCATCTTTGCAAAAGTATTTCCTTGCTTAAGAATTTCCAATGCGTTTAATTTCAAGGAAAACATAAATCTTTACAGACAGTAGTAGTTAAGAATATGCACAGCGCGTCCAGTAAGACACTCTCTCAACGGTTGCTTTCCTTGTTGGGCATACTGTGTGGCGCTTTTGCTGCTGCGGCTGCGATCCGTATTTTTTTGTACCCCAATGACCTGATCGATGGCGGCATCATCGGCATTTCCATGATCTTTGGGCGAGCGTGGGGACCTAACCATTTCCCTCCCCTCTTTATCGTCTTTACCCTACCGTTTATTTACTTATCGTTCCGCTACATTCGCCGCACTTTTTTCATTCAGATGCTGATAGCGGTTATTTTCTTTGCCTTGTTTTTAGGGCTTTTGGCCCATGCCCCTCCTTTTTTGGGAGAGCCTTTGGAAATTATTGTCATTGGTGGCGCTTTGCTGGGTATTGGAACTGGGTTGATCATTCGCCACGGGGGGTGTTTAGACGGAACAGAGATTCTAGCCATCATCTTTAACCGAAAATATGGGTTTACTGTAGGCCAAGTCATTCTGGTGATCAACCTTGTGATATTTACCGTTTACGGCTGTATATTTACCGATTGGCATATCGCGGTCCGCTCTCTGCTGACATATATCGTTGCTTTTAAAATGATGGACCTTGTCATTGTAGGCCTTGATGAACTGAAAGCCGTGCTGATTATTTCTAGAAAAACCCAAACCATTTCCGACCTTATTATGCATGAACTGGGTTTAGGACTTACTGTCATGTATGGAAGAGGGGGATTTTCCGGGGAAGCAAGAGAGATTATTTATGTAATCGTAGAACGTCTCGATTTGGCCATTTTGAAGGAAATAGTATTGAAAGAAGACCCTCATGCTTTCATCGCTATTGAAAACTTGCACGAATTTGTCTATGGAAAGCAGGCACAAAAAAGAATTACGAAACAGGCGCGCAGACGGGTTATGCATTCTCATAAAAAGCCCTCTTCTATAAAATGAAACTGTCGACAAAAAACTTGATCGCTTAGGGCTATTTATGTCAGAGTCTGTTGCTTTTCAAGACGCATGTAGAGAAAAACTAGGCAAGGGTATCCAAGATTTTACAAACCAGGCAATCAATGCTGGTTATAAGCCTGAGTCCGATTCTTTGCAGGACCCTTCCATAAATGTGGGAAGAAAAATTGGCGAAAAAATGCTTCGCTATGTGCTTTCTAAGCATGACTGCCCGCAAACAGCTCGGTTGTGCCTTATCTTATCTAATGCGCTTGTACAAGAGGGAATCCGTTTAATCGCATCTGGAGTCAACCCTCTTTCTCTAAAAGAAGCGCTACATAGAGAGAAAAAACAATTACTGACTGCACTAGAGCAACTAAGGCAAAAAAACCCCGCCTTTTCCTTTTTTGATTTAGCGCTTAAAGCCGCGTCCGGTAATACTACCATTGCCAAATCCCTCCATAAACACCTAAAAGGCGTCGCCTCGCCTAAGTGGGTAAATGTTGAAAAAGGCGATAAGGAAAAGTGGGAATATGATGTAAGGATTGTGTGCGAAGCGGGCTTTGATAGCTCTTACTTCTCTACTCAAAAAGATAGGGCGAAACTCTCCCATCCACTTTGTCTTATCACCACCTGTCCAGTCAAGGATGTTTACTCAATTTTGCCCATGCTAAACACCATTTCTAAAACAAACCAATCGCTACTTATCATTGCTCCTGAAATAGCGCCCCCCGTTCTCTCTATGCTCATTACTAATCAGCTGCAAGGACTGCTTCGTGTTTGCAGCGTGAGTGTCCAAAATCCCCTTTTTATAAAAGCGGCGGCTAGCGCCACAAAAACCCGCTTTGACTTATCAAACAACTTAACAATAAACAGCTTAGGAAGGGCGCGCCAAGCGCTTATCACAAAAAACGACATCCAAATTATCCTTCCCAAAACAACCCAAAGCGAATATGCTCTGCATAAGGGAGCCATTTGCTATACAAAAGAGCATTTGCTAGACCACTACCAAAAGGCCATCCACTATTTACAAAGCATTGAAGAGAAGGGATATTTACTCGGTATTAACTCTGCGCTTTTGCATGCAAGCTGCCTCATGCCTACTCAGAAAGAAGCCGGAGAAAGAGTGTTACAAAAAGCGGCTCAAGCCCCTATTCTAAACATGCTTGAGCGATTTGGATGCGACAGCTATGTCTTGCAGCGCTTAATAAAACAAGGATATCCCAGTGGGTTTGATGTCTCTTCGCGCTCTCTTGTCCCTTTATCTTTAACGCACCTTGTGTCATACATCCTCATCGAAGACGCCATAGAAATAGCGGTAAAGACCGCTTGCACAGTCTATGCAGCCGATGTCCTCATATACAACACCACATATGTCTTATAAAATAGCTATCTTATCTTCAAAAGGCATCGGGGACGCTTTGTTAACAATGACAATGGTGCACCAGCTACGACAAGTGGGAGCAAGCCCTACTTTGTTTCATGAAAGTCATAGGCTGTTATCCCCCCTGTTTCCAAGCTATACTTTATTGCCCTGGCCTTGCTTAGACGCCTATGCCACATATTTTCGTGCGTTCGACCGCATCATATTTATCAACGACAATTCTGCAAAAGCATGGCAACTGCTCTATTTAAGAAAAAGCGGAAAAATGCGTAACTTTACCTGCTTATTTCCAAAGAAGGATAAAGCGTATCAACAGTTTTTTGCTTCAAAAGATTTTCTCTTCGTTTCTCATGCAACGCTTCTTTTCAATATCACAGCCTTTTTACGTTGGTTCATGCCCGGACCTCCTTTTACTTCTGAAAATGGCATTGAGCTGCCTTCTGCTGTGGCTCATAGACGGTATAGCCACCGCATTGTTATACATCCAAAAAGCACTGACAAAAAAAGGATGTGGTCAGCAAAAAAATTTATTTCTCTTGCAAAGAGCCTAAAGAACCTTGGCTATAAACCCGCGTTTTTGCTATCAGGGGAAGAAAAAACAAAGTGGCCACACAGTAGCATTACGGCGCCAGATTTTCCTGACCTAAAGGCCCTCGCTGGCTATATTTATGAATCAGGTTTTTTTATCGGGAATGACTCTGGAATGGGACATCTCGCTTCTTGTGTGAGGGTGCCTACTCTCACTATTTCGGGCAACATTAAAAGGCTTGCCCTATGGCAGCCCGCATGGCACCCAGGTGTTTTGTGTGGATGTCCCTTTCCACTTCCTAACTGGAAAGGGATGCGGCTGCGCGATAACTACTGGCAACATTGCATTTCTACTAAGCGTGTGTTAAAAACGTTCCTAAAACAATGGAATGAGCAAAAGGTATGAAAAAAAAAGCAGCAGTAATCACAGCCGATGGCATTGGAGATGGCCTCTTGATGATGATCGCCTCTGACCGGCTCCTTAAGGAGGGGTACGCTGTCACAACATTTAATAACCATCTGCATGAACTTAGCACATGGTTTTGCCAGCACACCTTTCAGTCTCACCCTCCCATAGAAAAATGGTCTGATATTTTAACGACCTATTCACTTGTTGTGGCCCAGAATGATAACTCGAAACGGACATCGATTTTAAAGTACTTATACCAGAAAAAAGTGATTCACCATCTCAGCTTATTCTATCCAACGTATGAGCCAAACAAGCACGTTTTGCAACGCTCAGATCATCTCTTCAATCCTAACCAATCTGTAGTAGACAATGTATCTGCTGCTATTCAACGCCTTTTTCATTCCAAACCAAGATCGTCCTGCAATGGCATAATGCCCCCTAGTAACCTATGTTATCAAAAGCATCCCAAGCGCATTTGCATTCACCCAACGAGTCGCGAAAAAACAAAAAACTGGCTTCCCGAGCGATTTATCAAAGTGGCTAAGTTGCTCGTCAAACAAGGGTACCAGCCCCACTTTTTGTTAGCGCCCTACGAAAGGCAGTGGTGGCAAGACAGGCTTCAAAAAGCGTTTCCTATTCCTCACCTCACCTCCTTATCTGATTTAGCTTCCTACGTCTATGAATCTTTTGCTGTCATTGGAAATGACTCTGTTGTTGGACACCTCGCTTCTAATTTACGTATTCCCACAATCATCATTTCTAATTGCCACAAAAGAATGAAGCTATGGCGGCCTGGATGGTTAAAAGGACAGGTACTCACTCCATCTCGATTTTTCCCTAACTGTAAACCCTATAGATTTCGGCAGTCCAATTGGCCGTACCTGATTTTCCCTTTCCAGGTCCTAGCAGCTTTGCGACAGCTGCAGCAACAGGTCGCTGGCCCCGAAAAACGGAGCTTTTCAGCGCTTGCGGATAAAAAAGCAATCTAATACAAGAAGGCTATGAAGCGGTCTCCACCCATCATCATCAGTTACTATACCGAAAATACGCCCTATGAAAGGGAAGCAAAAGCCCTATTGGCATCCTGCGAACAATTTGGGCTTGCCCATTACATAAGACCTATACCCTCTTTGGGCAGCTGGGCAAAAAACTGCTGCTTTAAACCCTACTTTATTCGACAGGCCCTGCATGAACTAAAGCAACCTGTACTATGGGTGGATAGCGATGCAACGATAGTCCACAAACCTTGTTGGAATCTTTTTCACAGCTGCGATCTTGCGATTTTTTTCCTAGAAAAACATGAAATGCACTACAATCGCTTCTTTGCCGGGACTATCTATTGTGGGTATTCCCAGGTGATTTCTCTCTTTCTACAAGAATGGGATTACACAAGCCAAACCATGCTAAAGGCTTATCCAGACCTCTGGGACCAAGCCTCTCTGTTCTACACGATAACAGAGGAATGGAAAAAAAAACTCTCTATTCTTCCCCTACCAGAATCTTACGCTATGAATATGGAGATCCGTCTCAAGCATGCACAAAAAGTCTGCTATATCCTGCATTCGCAGGCTTCACGTACGTACAAACAGCTAGTGGACAGTGGCAACCCTCTCCCTGGCTTTATGGAAAATCTCTCTATAGAAGACTTAAAACTCTCTAGGCTGCACCCCCAGTTCCGCGCCTTTGCCGATAAGTTGCGCTCCTCGATAAAGACAGAAAAACAGAGCTCATGACAGAAAAAGCTCTCTTTGCAAAGCGCGCTGCTTTATAAAAGAGCGGTCCACATAAGTCACATGCGCATCCTTTTTATCCACATGCTCTGGAAAACAAACGGAAAGAGGATTGCAAAAGCTTGGGACCGTTGTATAATCCAGGCCATATAACAAATCAAAGCCTCGAAAGGGCGCGGCAAACTCTTTATGCAAAAGCGCATGCCAGTTCTTATCCAAATGGTGCCCCCACCTTTTTACTTTATTTAGCAGCTCATCAAAAGGACGTACCCAGCTGTAATGGTGAAACAAAGGCAAGTCATCTTCTCCTCGTACATGCGCTATTTTATTCCCGCTACACTCTAAAAAAACGCCCAAACGCTCTTCTTTTACAAGTAAACGCTCTCCCAAAATAGCTGCTTTTGAGAACATGGCCATCGACCCTTGGTAGGACGTCGCGGCAAAGCAGGGCTCACGAAAGTAAAAGTAGCCATCAAATTTTATCGCTTCAAACTGTCGATAAAGCTGTGTGTCTAACCACTGCAGAAAACGCTTTGTATCACAAATTTCATCCACGTCCAAAAAAAGGACATACTCAATATCATCTCTTAAAAATAAACTCCCAATATAGCGAGAGGTGCTATGCCAAAAGTAGACCCAGTGAGGGCTGCTACGTTTGATACTGCGGTATACCCCGTAAGCGTCTTGTGAATCATAAGGATACTCAACAAAACTGCACAAGTTCTCCGCATAAGAGCAGTCTAGCAAAAAGCGATTTTCCTTTGTGCCATCAAAAAAGTGATCGCAAACGGGGACAATAATCTGTTTTGCAAAGGGGGAAACATGATCGACACAAAAGCGCAAGAAGCGGTAGTCATTCGTGCAATAGTTAATGATAACAGCGATAGGATGCATACATGCAGAGCATAACAAAATGCGCTACTTTTGCCAATCTATTACCTGCTATCAAACAACGCCTCGTGCATTTGCTTGAAGGATAAATCTTCACAAGCAAGCTTTTTCATCTTCAAAATTCTGTCTACCACTCCATTCTCTGCACTGCTTCCAAGGCCAAATATCTCTACTATTGCCCTACACTCTTCCTCATCGATTTCTTGTATAAATTGCCTTGCTTCTGAAGAAAGTCGCTGTTTTGCTTTAGGCGTATAAATCAGATCGTTACGCACCTTTGGCGCACTTAAGTTTGGCAGCGCCCCATTATTATCAATTTTTGCAAGTCGCATTTTTCCGTTTTGAGGATAAACTATAAAATTGTGCAAGTGTGCATCTAAGTCAGCCGTAATCCATACAAAAATCATGGCCAACTCAAAGTCTCTTTCCTCTATATCTGCAAAAATCGCTTCTCCTGGTTTTCCTTCAGCGCGCTGCTTAAGGTACCAGTCATAAAGCGGAGTGGCTCTTTTTACAAAACGCTGGACAGAACACAATTTCGTTTGGATATAATCTTCATCCTGAGGATAAAAATCGGAGGATCTAACAACATGTATAATCACTTCAGGAGTAATCGACATTTGCATGGCTTTTGCAATTTCTGATGCAGCCATTGACCTTTGAGATCCTGTGTAACAAGGAATCCCTTTCAGCCAACCGTGACTGCTTCTTAGTGACTGAAATCCACATTGCCTATAGTATTGCGGATTATGTATCATCCCTATGTCTTCATCATCTGGTTTAATAATAAACTGAAGATGTTTGCTTGCTTTTAAAAAGTAGGCGCCACCAGCCCCTCTGCGTAGTTTTTTCAGACGGACAGGTCCCGATAAGAGGCGTTCTACCTCTGCATATAAATCAGGCGCCAAAAGCCTGACCTCTTCCCGGCGCTCCCACTCCCTCCTCTTCTGTGCGATGCATCGCCAATGCTCTAGTTCATAGAAGTCAGAAGGAGGAGAAACCCTTCCTCGTAGAATGTCTTCAATATCGCTGTGGATGACCTGAGAAAAATCAAAGGAGGGCAGCCATGCAGGTGAGCCCACCTTTCTTTTTGGTAGCCCATCGCTTTCATTACAAAGAGTAATACCGCAAAATAGCGCAGCAATTGCGAATATAAGCAGATAGCAAAGCTTCTGCTCAAGAAATAGCGTCTTCAGCAGCGATTGTTTTTTCTTCCTGTCTGGCATCTTTTGATTCTCTACTTTCAAAAGACAGCCGATTCTATTCTCTTATCTTTATTAAAGCAATAGAATTTTAAGCATAAATTTTTTTTTGAAGTATCAAATTAAAAAGCGCAATTAATTAAAAATTTAACATCTTTTTATTAATTCCCTTTTCTAGTATCAAGGGAAGAAATTAACATATTTAAATTTTTAATTTATTATTTTGCCTCATTTCCATGAACAGGCATTTAGAGAAAACGGCACATAAATTTCCTTAAATGCACGGAAAAAATCGGCATCAGAAACATGGATGCAATCTTTGCCTTGAAATTGACCCTGCAAAGCCAGTGGAACTTTAATCCCCTCTTCTTCTAAAATGCGCTGCAGCAATGGATCATGGAAAAAAACCGTATCGTCAATCACTTCCACTAAGGTTTCCTCTGTATCATTGTGTACTAAACGCATAGGTTTCTCCGAAACGGTTGATGAAAAAAAACAGTTGTACCACGTAAGAAGGTTGATAAGTAAAAAATGGGCTACCATCATTCAAGCGGCTCCACGTTTAAAGGTTTTGCAAAAAGCCATCCACGCATTTGCTTCAAAGAGAGATCTTGACTTGCTAGCGCTTTCACACGCAGAATCCAATTTTTCACGCCCGCTTGCCTACTATCCCAAGAGCAAACGTGTTTATTATCTCAGAGCTCTTTTCATCAGTGGCTGGTATACACTCTTTTACTTCTAAAGTCAGCTTTTCCTCTCCAGCGGGCAAATAGACCTATTTCGCATCTTTGGAAACGCTGCCTTATTATCCATTTTTATGAGACGCATTCTACCATCTTCAAGATAAATGCGCATCCAAGCTTAGCATAGATCATAACCTCGAGCGTACGCATCAGCGCATGAGGGGCTCTTGCCAATTGCATTTAATAAATATAACACCCTATTTATCAGTAAATTATGTTAGAAAACCCATATTATATTCATTGTAAAAATAAAAATATAATAAAATAAATTTATTATATTAATCTCATGAGGTCATTATGTCTCCATCTCCTCACCGCCATACAAAAAATAAAAAAAAGGCGATCTTGCACAGTCCCTCTCCCTTAACACAAGAAAAAAAACTCACAGACAAACAAAAAGCGCACTATTTGGCCTCTTCAAAAACAGTGAAAATCAATAGAGGGAAAACAAACCGCAAAGTCTCAAGGAGAGCTTCTCCACAAGATGTTTCCTATCTTACTGAACCAGAGCACGTTCATCAAGAAGGGCGCCATTGGATAAATGTCATTCAAAAACAAACAATTCATTTTGCAAGTAAGTTGACAGCCAAGTTGAAACGCAAGGGGAAGTGACTGGTGGGACTCTCTCATCGAGGTGCGGTTTGCCCAGCCCAAGGACTGAGTCTTCTCGCGCTTTTAGGATAAATTTTGTCTCTAGACAGAATGTAATTGCTCTTCTATGATGGTGAGATGCAATCGTCTACTCGCCTGGTGCACTGCTCTGATTTCCATTTTGGTACGCTCTCCTTGAATCCTTTGCAAATGCTTTCTAAACAGTGGCTAGGCACTGCCAATCTCGTGCTAAAAAGGGGAAGAGAATTTTCAAGCAAACGCCTGTTTACGCTTCCTAGTGTTTTCCAAAAACTTGGGGTGGAACATATTGTGATAACGGGAGACTTGACAACGACATCTCACCACAAGGAATTTCAAGCCGCTGTCTCATTAATAGATCAGTTGCAGGGTGTTACTTGCTCTGCTTACGTTATCCCAGGCAATCACGATCACTATACAAAATCTGCCTACAAGCAAAAGAGGTTTTATCAGTATTTCCCCAAAACTTTTGACAACTACTGTTTAGAAAAACAGCGTTTGACAATAAAAAAGCTCACAAGTCGATGGTGGCTTATTGCCTTAGACACTACCTTAGCCACGCCTCTTTACTCTGCAAACGGCTTATTTAGCGAAGAACTTGCAATCATGCTAGAGCAAGCGCTCGCTTCCATCCCAAATGAACATTATGTCGTATTAGCAAACCACTTCCCATTTTTTTTTCATGAAAACCCTTTAAGGAGACTAAAGGGGGGAGAAAAACTGCGGGCGATTTTATCTAACACCCCCAAGGTAAAGCTATACCTACATGGACACACCCATCGCCACACGCTCGCCGATTTAAGAGAAAGCGCTTTACCTATCGTGCTTGATAGCGGCAGCGCAGCTAAGGTGTGTAGAGGAACTTGGAACTATCTTTCCCTGTACGAAGAGAGCATTCATTTAACCATTTATCGATGGAAAGAGAGCCAATGGACCCTTTGGCAGACCCATCATTATCAGCTATGAATGACGAAAATATTTCTCCTTGGTATGCCAAAGGCCTCCGATTTAAATGCACACAGTGTGGAGAGTGCTGCACTGGCTCTGGTTTTGTATGGCTTACTTTAAAGGATATTCAAAAACTTGCAAACCATCTGAACATAACAGTAGAGCAGTTTCTTGAGCAATACACTTATAAAACTCAAGGAAAAATCACGCTTAGAGAAGACCCACAAACAGATGACTGTATCTTTTTAAAAAATCGTAAATGCACGGTATACGCTAATCGACCAAAGCAGTGTCGCACCTTCCCTTTTTGGCCCCAGAATTTAACGTCCAAGTATGCATGGCAAGCTTGCAAAGAGCGGTGCGAGGGGATTGACAACGAAGAGGCCAGTCTCACTCCCCTACATGTTATTCAAGATCACTTGCAATAAAAACACTTTCAGATATAGTGTTGCAATATGAAAAAAACCCTTTCTGAAGAGGTGCACGCGCGCATTCAGCAATGGCTTGATGGGGCGTTTGACCCTGAAACAAAATCTGCTATTCAGCATAGATTAGAGCGTGATCCAGCTTCTTTGATACAGCCTTTTGCATCTTCTCTGGAATTTGGAACTGCGGGTATTCGTGCTATCATGGACGTTGGGCCTGCAAGGCTTAACATCTATACTGTTCGAGCAATTACATTTGGCTTGGGTAGTTATCTTAAAAAAGCGCAAACTCCCCCCTATAAAATTATCATTGGATACGATAGTCGCCACCATTCTAAAACCTTTGCAAATGCAGCGGCCTTTACCTTAGCTGCCTTAGAT
>JAUIKQ010000058.1 GCA_030430655.1 Chlamydiia bacterium | reverse complement strand
ATCCCTTAAAAAGTATTTACGGTTGGACTCTAGGAACGGCGAAAGCTTTATACCTGTTGAGGAAAATCAAACCAAAGCTTGTTATTGGATTCGGAAGTTATCATGCCTTTCCTGTCTTAGTCGCAGCAAAACTTTTGCATATCCCTTTTGTCCTCTTTGAATCCAACTATTTTCCAGGGCAGGTAAACAAAGTTCTCAGTCCGCTTGCCAAGAAGACCTATGTATGTTTTGAAGAAACAAAGCGCCATCTAAAAGGACAATTGCAAACAGTACGATTACAGCAGCTGCAAAAAAAATCGCAGCCAAGTCTATCCTCAACGCATGCAACCGTGTTGGTGTTTGGAGGATCACAAGGGTCTGCCTTTTTTAATGCACAATTGCCAAAATACCTTAGTAACAGCGCGGCAGCTATCCAAGTTATACATATCACAGGCCGCGAAGACCTGGTGCGAGCTGTGCAAAAACTGTATACTCACTTGCCGGCGCAAGTTATGGCTTTTGTGAAAGAGATGCGGCCTTTATGGGAGCTTTGCGATTTTGTCATCTGTCGCAGTGGGGCAATGACGCTAAACGAACATATTTATTTTAAAAAACCGGCACTTTTTGTTCCTTATCCTAAAGCAAAAAACCGTCATCAGTGGCACAACGCGCTTTTTGCGCAAGAAGTCATTAAGGGCAGCGAGATGCTAGAAGAGCCGCTAGATAAAAAAACGTTTCTAGATGCCTTTTTTAAGGTGATGGAGAATAAATGGACAATGGAGAAAAATATTTGTCAATATCGAGAAAAAACCGTTTCCAAACTGTTGCTTGAGGAGATTTTGGCTTATGTTTGATACCCATTTTGTAGGCATTGGCGGCATCGGGATGAGCGCTCTTGCCCACGTTTTGATGGATTGGGGACAAACAGTATCTGGGAGTGATCTAGAGCTTTCTTCCGTTACAGAGGGTTTGAAAAAAAAGGGCGCACGCATCTATAAGGGCCATTTTGCAAGCAATATACGCCTTGCAAAGCAGATTGTTTATACCGCAGTAAACGCAAAGGAAAATAGGGAAATAATCAGCGCAAAAGAGCGCGACATCCCTATGTTGCATAGATCCGAGCTACTCTCTGCGTGCACGCAAGGAAAAGCCGCCTTGGCGGTCACTGGCACACACGGAAAAACCTCAACGAGCGCCTTGCTGAGCTTTACCCTTATGCATGCAGAGCAAGACCCTTCGTTTGCTGTAGGAGGCACTTTTACGCACCTCAACATCAACGGGCGGGGGGGCAGAGGGCCACTGTTTGTGTTCGAAGCCGATGAGAGTGATGGGAGTTTGCTAAATTATCATCCAATGGGGGCTATTTTTACGAATTTGGAGCTTGATCACGTAGATTATTGGAAATCTTTTACCCAGTTAAGAGAACATGCATTTAGTTTTATCGATCAGGTACAAGATAAGGCCCATTTCTTTTATTGTGCCCACGACGCGCACTTAAAGGGGGCGAAAGGAAAAAGCTACGGTTTTATGCAAGGAGCAGATATTCAAGGAAGCCACTTTAGACAGCAAGGATGGAATGTTTTTTTTGATATTCATATCGATGGGAAAACCTATAAAAACATGCATTTACCCATCGTAGGCAAACACCATGCGCTCAATGCCCTTGCCGTTTTTGCTTGCGCGCTTAGCCTTGGCATTCCAAGCAACACCATCCGCCATGCCTTTTCCAATTATAAAGGCGTTTTCAAAAGAGCGCACCGTTTGGGGGAAAAGAAGGGCGTTTTATTTATTGATGACTACGCTCATCATCCAACGGAAGTGAAGGCAACCTTATCGAGCATCAAAAAATGTTTCCCAGATAGAAGGCTAATGGTTGCCTTTGAACCTCACAAATTTTCTCGATTAAAATATTTTATCCATGATTTTGTCGCTAGTTTTGCGTTTGCAAGTGAAGTTGTTATCATAGATGTGTATGGGGTTTTAGAAAGCGCAAGTGGCGTAGACAGCCAAGACCTGGTCCAAAAAATAAAAAAGCGGGCGATTTACGTACAAAACAGCCAATTACAGGCGTTTGTGCAACAGTGGCTTCAAGCAGGGGACGTGTTTATAACGATGGGCGCTGGAAAAATTAGCCATTTAGGGAAAACCATTTACGACAATTTTTCATGAAGTGGGTAGTATTTTTCTCTCTATTTTCTATTTCCTTATCAGGTGGCGATCTTCTTTATATCCAACATACTACTGTTCAGTCAGAAGGATTGCATACCCATTTTTTAGAAGAGCTACTTGGGCTATCTAAAGATCAACCCTGTTCTTCCAAGACGTTTGATTGCTTTAGCGCGCAAAAACGGCTAATGGAGCACCCTGTTATCAAAAGCGCTTTTGTTGCTATCCGTGGAGAAGATACTCTTTTTGTGGATTATGTTTTGCGCTTGCCCTTTTTTTTGCTAGAGCAATACCCAAACGTGGCTCTGGATGAAGAGGGATTTGCGCTTCCAATACATCCCTTCTTTTCTCAAAAACGTTTGCCTTCACTCATCCTTCCTGAAAAGATGGAGTGGGGACAGCCCTGTTCTCCAGATGCGCTCTCTTTGGCAAGCTCAGTGCTAAAATGCTTTAGGAATAAAAATATTTATATAGATATTTCTCGCGCTTTTTATAAAGCAAGGGCTTTACGTGAAATAGTCGTAAAAATACATGAGCCATTTGAGCACTACTTGCGCTTGCATCCGGATAACTATAAAGAGCAGTTAGCAAATTATAACAAATTAATTACGCACCCAACGGCTAAAAAAGTGGTGCAAAAAGAGGCAGTTATCGATCTGCGCCTCGGTAAAAAAGCCTATATAGGAGACAAGTGAATGGATGCGACAATTGTGGAGTGGATGGCGGCAAATTTAGAAGAGGCAAGGGAGTTGAGCCAATACCTTATTGAAAAACGTTTGGCCGCTTGCATCAATATCATACCAAATGTGCGTTCTTTGTACATGTGGGAAGGGAAGTTAGAAGAGAGTCGGGAGTGGAAAGTTTCGATTAAAACATTGGCCAAGCATTTTGATAGCATTTGCTCCTCGATTAATAGGATTGGATCTTATGAGGTAAATGCGATTGTTCAAATGCCCGTTACTCATATTGATGCAGGATATATAAAATGGATGCATTCTTCGATAAATTAAATGATTTTTTATTATTAATATAATTGGTTTAATTATTTATAATATACAAAACTTATAATAAAGGAGTTTTGTGTATGTCTGTTACTTCCCATTTATATCCCCCACCTCCGTCCATTCATTCGGATACCCTTAAGCCGCCGGTAGAAAAAAATCCTCCTTTCAACCCCCAATATGTGGAAGTGGTGCCCCCAAAAGAAAATGATCCACCACAAAATCCTCATTATGATCCAAGCTTGCCGAGTGGGCCATATTTTCCGCAGGTTTCTATAGAAGAGAATCTATTTCTAGAGAGTAAGCGTGTAAAGTGGGTATATCAGGAAGAGGCTGCTATAGCGGCTGTACATACAAGAGTAAAGAGTAAAAGAACATTTAACCTGGAAGACAGGCGCCAGAGTGGTTTTCTTTCGGATGCTGGGGTGAATTTAGACCTATTGAAGAAGGTGAAATTTGAATCGTTAAAAACAACTAGGGGTGTTGTAGAAGATTTGATGCACTACCAACAACAGCTAGACACCATTCTTCAAAAATTAGAAGGAAAAGAAAATACTTTAAAAAGTGTTGTGGATATCGAATACCGTATCAAGGAGACTGAGCCCTATATAAATCGAAAACCTCAAGCTGAAGATGGAATAAAGACGTTAAAAGAGAAGATAGCCGATTTAAAAAAGCAATTGCCAGACAGGTTGAAAACAGAAATTAAGGCACTGAGAAAAAAGCACCACTACACCTTTTTGCAAAGTATCGCTTTAGAAAAAAAACCGATAAACAAAGATACGGCACTTGAAGTATATACAGAAATAGAGCGTCAAATCGATACATGGATTGGAAGTTTTCAACAAAAAATTGAGCAAGACCGACAGCCGCAGATAAAAGGAGCAACGGAGCGTAAGGAAAGGCCATTGCCGACTGCCACTATATGGACGGCTTAAGAAAAATAGCGTTTTTTGGATAGATATTTGAGGCGAATCCTTTCGTAAAGGGATAAGGACTTATAGCCATTTTTGGAAATTTTCTCCAAGCATTTGTCAATAAAGTCCGAGTGGGCATTGACGGCCTTGCCCGTGTGGATGCTATAAATTTTAGCGGAAGAGGCCTTTTTTCCTTTCTTTTGGAGGAGGCGGTTTTCAAAAGGCTGGAGCTGACTAAGACCGCTTACAAGGCCAAGGCGCTTTATAGAAAAGAGGTAAGCGGTCACAACAGCGCTTAGCGTCATAAAAAATTCTAAGAAGGCATAGTTGAGTAGCAACAGAAATAAATGCACGCCTAAGCACACAAACAGTACCGTTGTCAGTGAAAAAGAGGTGCGCTGCAGGTGTAGCCTTTTCTCCGTTGCCGCTTTGTGGAGCAAGCTTACGACTAATAATCCTTGAAGCAAAGGAGAGAGTGTAGCAACAGGGTAGATATAGCTTGTCATTGCAATATAAACCATTCCTATGAGTCCCGAGACACCTGTAACGCAAACAAGCAATTGATAAAAAGTTTTTCTTCCCCACTGTTTGATAAGAGGAATTGCCATAGCAACAAAAACATACAAGAGAAAGAAGAGAGACAGTAGATTCCAAAGCGATATTTTTCCGTTGTAGGCGATCGGGAGAGGATAGGTAAAACACTGCCAAAGAAAACCTTTCGTCAGCCCCGCCCACGAAAGAGATAGCAGGTTTCGCAAGAGGGGAACAAACCGGGACAGCAGCTGTATTCCTAGCAAAGTACAAAAAATGTATCTTATATCCTTGCTTACGGAAAGAGGAAAAGATTTGGTCATAAAAAAGCTTGTATTTTATCCTGCACGCACGTTTAATATAGCCTATAGACTTTATAAATTGTAGGGAAAAAGCTATTTATGAAAAAGGAAGGACATCCGGACTATCAAGAAATTTTGTTTGTCGATACGGCGACTGGACATAAATTCGTTTGTGGAAGCACGCTCAAGCCTACTGAAACAGAGACTTTTGAAGGAAAAGAGTACCCCGTCTATCATCTATCCATTTCCTCTGCTTCCCATCCCTTCTTCACAGGGGATCAGAAGTTTGTGGATACCGAAGGGCGCGTCGACAGGTTTAAGAAGCGCTATCAAATGGCAAAAAAGCCGCCACCAAGCAAGCCCAAGCCCGCTCCCACAAAGCCCAGGAAGAAGTAGCGCTTTGCTTTTGCGCTGCGATTTTTAGAGGGTTTTCTTATGGATATGCAAGAAAAAGTACTTTCCTTATTGGAGAGGTTGGGCGATGTGGAAAGGCAGCTGGGTGCGCCCGATGTAGCTGATGATTTAGAAAACTATCGCGCGCTTACCCGGGAGCATGCCCGCTTGTCAGAGCTCAAAGAAATTTGGGGAGAACTCAGCGCTTTGAGAAGGCGTCTTGTTTCCAGTCAGGCGCTTTTAGAAGAAGAAACAGACCCTGAAATTCTAGAGATGGCGCAGGAAGAAATTGCAGAAATACAGAGCCTTTTGCCAAAAGCAGAAAAAGCAGTTGAA
Organism: Chlamydiia bacterium; assembly: GCA_030430655.1. GTDB lineage: Bacteria > Chlamydiota > Chlamydiia > Chlamydiales > Simkaniaceae > JAUIKQ01. The sequence goes on along the minus strand of JAUIKQ010000058.1, from coordinate 4,807 downwards.
TTGCTTTTGGTGCCCCCAGATCCTCGAGATGATTGCAATGTAATTTTAGAATTGCGTGCAGGGACGGGTGGAGATGAAGCAGCGATTTTTGTGGGGGATTGTGTGAGGATGTACCGCCTATACGCTGACCACATGCAATGGCAGACAGAGCTCTTGTCTGCTTCTCCTTCCAGTAGTGGTGGATACAAAGAGTATATTATGTCCGTTAGTGGAAAGGGAGTTTTCCGATTTTTGCAGTACGAGGCAGGGACCCATCGGGTGCAGCGAGTGCCCGTTACAGAGACGCAAGGGCGTGTTCATACCTCTGCTATCACTGTGGCTTTGCTGATTGAGCCCATGGAAGAAGAGAAAGTGCAGATTGAAGAAAAAGATTTAAAAATTGACACCTACCGCGCTTCAGGAGCGGGCGGACAGCACGTGAATGTGACAGATTCAGCAGTGCGCATTACCCATACTCCTTCTGGTATTGTCGTGGCATGTCAAGAAGAGCGGTCGCAACATAAGAACAAAGAGAAGGCAATGCGCGTGCTCAGAGCCAAGCTTGCTGAAAAGCAGCAAATGCAGCAGCATCAGGAAATGGCTGCTTTGCGCGCTAAACAAATTGGCTCTGGAGACCGCTCAGAAAGAATCCGTACCTACAACTTTCCACAAAATCGTATTACCGATCATCGGATTGATTTAAGTCTGTACAAGTTAGATCAGGTGATGGAAGGAGACTTAGAGGAAATTTCTCAAAGCTTGGTCGCGCACTATTATCATAAAAAGCTAGCAAGCTAAGTGCGCGCAAAAGATAAATTTCTCCAAATTAAGCAGGCACTAGGCGAAAGGGAAGGAGAGCGTATTTTGGCGCATGCTCTTTCCTGTTCTTACTCCGATCTTTTTCTGCACTTTGATCAAAAGCTCTCGCCCGATGCTCTTGTTATTGCAGAGCGTTTGGTAGAAGGAAGAAGAAAGGGAATCCCTTTCGAATACTTAGTTGGAAAGGTAGATTTTTTCAATTGCACGCTCCATGTTAATCCCGATGTTTTAATCCCGCGAGTGGAGACAGAAATTCTGCTTGCCTATGCTTTGAAAGAAATAGGAGCTGTTGGAAGTGCGTGGGATTTATGCACAGGCAGCGGCGCTTTGGGACTGGGATTAAAAAAGCAACGCCCCTTGCTAGACGTCACACTCTCTGACCTTTCTTCCAAGGCCATAGCAGTGGCTAAAAAAAACGCTGCCTTCAACCAATTAGCGGTTGAGCTTGTTTGGGGAGATCTATTTGCCCCTTTCACGGGGAAAAAAGCAAAATATATTTTCTGTAATCCTCCGTATATTTCTGAGAAATCGTATGCTCTTTTAGATAAAAGCGTAAAAGAATTTGAGCCTAAAATGGCTTTGGTAGCGCAAGAAGAAGGATTAGAATTTTACTATAGATTGTTTGAAGGGTTAAAAAAACATTTACTTGCAGATGGCATGGCATTTTTAGAGATAGGGTTTGATCAAGGAAAAGCAGTAAAAAATATTTTTTCCCCCGCATTTCACTGTGAGATAAAGACCGATTTTTCTGGTAAAGACCGTTTTGTTTTCCTTGCGCAAAAAGCATAATTTTGCGTTGAAAATTGGCGTGAGATAAAGTAGAATAGGGGGCCAACGGCGGGAGAGTACATGTTTGGCAAGTTAACAGAAAAATTTCAAGACATTCAAAAGCGGCTTCGTACAAATAAGCAGCTTACAGAGTCTAATATTGCTGACGCGGTACGCAGCGCAAGACTAGCGCTTTTAGATGCTGATGTGAATTACACTGTTGTCAAGCGGTTTATTTTAGAAGTAAAAGCCAAGGCTTTAGGCACGGGAGCGCTCCGCTCTGTAAAGACGGGTGACCAGTTTATCCATATTTTGCATGAAGAGCTTGTCCAATTGATGGGCGGTGAGGAAGCTACACTAGCCTTAAAAGGCCTGCCCTCCATCGTTTTGCTTTGTGGTTTGCAGGGCAGTGGAAAGACCACACAAGCAGCGAAGCTTGCCTTTTATCTGAAGAAGCAGAAAAAGAAGGCGTTGCTTGTTGCGTGCGATGTGCAGCGACCCGCAGCTATTGAGCAGCTCCATACACTTGGGGGCCATATTGATGTGCCTGTTTTTTCTATGCAGGGAGAAAAAAACACACGGAAAATTGCGAAAGTTGGCGTAGAGAAGGCAAAAAAAGAACATTTTGATGTTGTTATTGTCGATACTGCAGGAAGACTGCATATTGATGAACTTCTCATGGAGGAGTTAGAGCAAGTAAAAAAAGAGATAAATCCGCATGAAATTTTGTTTGTAGCAAGCGCTGCGACTGGGCAAGACGCGGTGAAAACCGCTGCAGAATTTGATAAAAGGCTGTCTATCACGGGCTCTATACTGACTATGTTGGATGGGGGCAGTCGGGCGGGCGCAGCCATTTCTATCAAAGAGGTGACAGGCAAACCGCTGAAGTTTGAAGGGGTAGGAGAAAAGGTAGAAGACTTGCAGCTCTTTAACCCTCATTCCATGGCTGACCGTATTTTAGGCATGGGCGATGTAATAAATTTAGTGAAAAAAGCAAAGGAGCAGTTTCACAAAGAAGACGAAGCGCTGCTTGAAAAAAAATTGCGCAAATCGACTTTTCACTATCAGGACTATCTTGATCAAATGGCAAAAATCAAAAAAATGGGTTCATTAAAAAGTTTGTTAAAGATGATGCCAGGGATGGATATGTCTCAGATCGAAGTGCCAGAAAAGGATTGGAGAGAAACAGAAGCGATTATCCGTTCGATGACTTTAAATGAGAGGATGGGGCGGACCGAACTTTTGCCGGCACGTCGTCGAAGAATCGCAAAGGGAAGCGGAACCTCTTTGGACGCGGTGAATCGCTTGGTAAAAGGCTTTAAGCGGGCAAAACAAATGATGAAGTCGATGCCATCTAAAGGACAGTTACTGAAAAAAGGGCCTGCCTTTTTGAAAAATTTGCACTAATTAATAAAACGCTGCGTTTTTAGGTGTACTTTTTATTTCTTCGTCTTATAAAATGGCCCTGTTTTAACATGTGTTTGGAGAATAGTATGGCTCTTGTTATTCGTTTGCGACAGCAAGGAAGGAGAAATCATTTAACCTATCGGTTGGTAGTCGCGGACGCTAGGTCACCAAGAGATGGAAAGTATGTCGAGATGTTGGGATGGTACGATCCTCATCTTGAAAGCAGTAAAAATTTCCATGCCACGGAAGAAAGGGTAGAGCATTGGTTGGGGCTTGGGGCACAGCTCTCTGATAAAGCCGAGGCGCTGTTAAAAAGAGCCTTACCGGGAACCATCAGAAAATGGAAGTTGCGAGGTTCTAAGCGTAAGAAAAAATCGGCAAAGTAGGTGCAATGCGCTTTGATGTGCTGTCATTGTTTCCTAAGTATTTTGAAACTCCTTTGGGGGTAAGTTTGCTGAAAAAAGCGCAGGACAAGGGGATTTTGGCGATTCATTGTCATGATATGCGCAGTTTTGGAGTGGGCAGGCACAGGCAGGTGGATGATCGTCCGTATGGCGGAGGGCCTGGGATGGTGTTGCAAGCGGGGCCGGTTCTCCAAGCGATTCGTTCGGTCAAGGCTGTTGATTCGCATGTAGTGTACCTTTCCCCTCAGGGAGCAACCTTGTCAGCTAAGCGGTGCAGGGCTCTTGCGCAAAAGCAGCACCTGATCCTTTTGTGTGGACATTATGAAGGGGTTGACGAGCGAGCCGTTGAGCTTGAAGTGGATGAAGAAATTAGCATTGGTGATTATGTTGTTATGAGTGGCGCTGTTGCGGCTCTTGTTCTTATTGAGAGTGTAGTCCGTTTTGTGCCTGGCGTTGTCGGTGAAGAAGAGAGTGTTTTACAAGATTCTTTTGAGGATGGTATATTGGACGTGCCCCACTATACGAGGCCAAGGAGTGTAGAGGGAAAGCAGGTGCCCTCTGTTTTGTTAAGCGGGGACCATGCGAGGATTAGGCGTTGGAGGGAGCAGCATGCGCGAGCAAAGACAAGGCGTGTACGTCCAGATTTAATTGAGGAGAAAGAAAATGAGCCGATCTAGTTTGATCGAAAAAATTGAAGAGAAGTATCTCAAAGCGAAAGACGCAATTCCGAGCTTTCGTGTGGGAGACACCATAAGAGTGCATACCCGCATCGTTGAAGGAGAAAAGGAACGTATGCAAATCTTTACGGGCACTGTGATAGCGAGAAAGGGGACCGGTGTATCGGAGACGGTGTCGCTTTATCGTATTGCGTATGGCTCTGCAATGGAGAAAGTTATTTTGCTTCACAGCCCTCGCGTAGCGAAAATAGAAGTGGCAAGGCTTGGGAAAGTGCGTCGGGAAAAGCTGTATTACTTGCGTGGGAAATTTGGAAAAGCAGCAAAAGTCAAAGAAAGAATACAGAAGAAGAAAGTGGTTGTAGAGCGACCTCCATTGCCGCCAGAAAGCGCCGCATCATCTGAGTAGGTGTTAGCATTTGAAAAGCAGGCTAAACAGCTGGGATATCGCCTCATTGCTGGGGTAGATGAAGCAGGGCGTGGGCCTTTAGCAGGTCCTGTTGTGGCAGCTGCCTGTATTATTTTAGGCGCGCTTGATTTTCCAGTTGCCGATAGCAAGACTCTTTCCCCTAAAAAGCGGGCCTTTGTTTATAGGCAGTTGACTGCTTGTCCGCAAGTCCTTTATGCCGTGGCTTTTGTAGATCACCAAGACGTAGACAGGCTAAACATTTTGCAGGCAAGTCTGCTCGCGATGCAAAGGGCAGTGGCAAAACTACCAAAGCCCGCAGATTATGTCCTCGTAGATGGCAATCATTT
>JAUIKQ010000057.1 GCA_030430655.1 Chlamydiia bacterium | reverse complement strand
GACTGAATGCCGAAAACCAGAACAAATCATTCGGCTAGCCGGAGTTTGGGGAAGGAATGTTAGACCTTGTGAGGTAATTCAAGATTTTACACGATTTGCCGCGGAATGAGAGTTGACAATAAGATAATACTCGCTTTACAAAGAAGCTATGAATCCGATAAAAGAACGTATGCGAGAGCATTGGGGCTCAAGGATTGGCTTTATTATGGCCAGCGCAGGGTCCGCGATTGGGCTTGGAAGCCTTTGGCGCTTTCCCTATATTGCGGGAGAAAATGGAGGGGGAGCCTTTGTTTTGCTCTACCTCCTCTTTACCCTTATCATCGGCCTTCCCCTATTTATGACAGAGCTTGTCATTGGACGCCACTCACAAAAAAGTGCTGTTCTTGCCTATTCTAAGCTTTCCAAGAAATCTATGAATTGGCGTTTGCTTGGTTATCTCAATATCATCACCGTGTTTATTACCCTCTCCTTTTACTCGGTAGTTTCCGGATGGTGTTTGAACTACGCTCTCATGTCCCTCACGCAATTTTCTTTAGGCAAGACGCCGCAAGCCATCCGCGCTATTTTTGACCTTGTTGCTCAGTCTAGTGACATCAATATTTTTTGGTTAATTTTATTTATCCTTCTCAACGTAGGCGTGGTGTATAGCGGCATTCGCAAAGGCATCGAGTATTGGAGCCGCATTCTCACACCGGCGCTTTTCCTTCTCCTACTGGTGTTGCTAGGCTATAGCGCAACACTGCAAGGCTTTTCAAAAGCGGTTCAGTTTATCCTTTTCCCCGATTTTTCTAAGCTCTCACCCCAAGGAGTGCTCAACGCTCTTGGCATGGCGCTTTTCACCTTAAGTGTAGGGATGGGGATTATCTTAACCTATGGCAGTTACCTAAAAGAAGAGGAGGATATCCCAAAAACAGGCTTCATTGTTGCCATCATGACCGTGCTTGTTTCTTTACTCGCCGCGCTCATGATTTTTCCCGTTGTCTTCACCTTCCACTTCAATCCAGAAGGTGGACCTGGCCTTGTTTTTCAAACTTTGCCTATTTTGTTCGCAAAACTTCCTGGGACTTTAGTCCTTTCCACCCTCTTTTTTATTTTACTCGTCTTTGCTGCCCTCACCTCATCGATTTCTCTCTTCGAAATGCTTGTCTCCAATCTCATGGAGCTCAAAGGCTGGAGCCGCCACAAATCTGTTATTGCAACAGCCTTTGGAATCCTACTCTTTGGTGTGCCATGTGCGCTTTCCAGCTCAGGGGCGCTATTTCCTAAATGGCAGGCCATTTATGGAAAAAACTTTTTTGACACCATGAACTACGTTACAGGCAGCTGGATGATGCCGATAGCCGCCCTATTTACCACCCTATTCTTAGGATGGTTTGTAGATAAAACTCTCGCCTTAAATGAATTCAGCAAAGGCACTGCTTATACAAAACTGAGCCATCCGTGGCTGTTCCTGGTGAAATGGATCATTCCCGCTATCATCATCCTCATCATCTTACAAGAAGCAAAAATCATCATGTGAGCCCTATTTTGAAAGCGCACGACTACTCCTCAAAACAGACTAGTGCTTTCCTTATCGTATTTATATATTGAGAAAAAGCCCAGGATCACCTATAATGGCCCCTTAAGCAGGAGGTTTTTTACCATGGCCAAAGCAAGTTTGGAAATTAACAGCGAAAACATTCTTCCCATAATCAAAAAGTGGCTCTACAGTGACAAGGACATCTTCCTTAGAGAGCTGGTTTCCAACAGTTGCGACGCTATAGGCAAGCTCAAGCAGCTGCGCGACCTTGGCAAGGTAAATTTTGAGGATGCCGAACTTCGAATAGATATTGAGACAAATAAAGACGCAAAAACCCTCACTATTAGTGATACTGGCATTGGAATGACTGAGGAAGAGGTGAAGAAGTACATAGCGCAGCTTGCTTTTTCTGGAGCCGAAGAATTTGTAGAGAAGTACAAATCCTCCAAGGAATCCGACCAAATTATTGGACATTTCGGCCTTGGGTTTTATTCCGCTTTTATGGTGTCTAAAACAGTTGATTTACACACACAGTCTTACACACAAAACAGCTCTGGCGCGCTTTGGTCTTGTGATGGATCTTCGCAATACACTCTTGTTGCAAAGGAGAAAGACAAGAGAGGAACGGAAGTTGTCTTACACATATCCCCTGAAGAAGAGGAGTATCTTGAAGAAGCGAAGCTAACTAGCATCTTAAATAAGCACTGTCTCTTCCTTCCCTACCCCATCTACCTCAATGGCAAACGGATCAATGAAAAAGCGCCCCTTTGGATAAAGCCTGCGAGTGAGGCGACTAAGGAAGAGTATCTAGACCTCTACCGCACTCTTTATCCGGGTGAACCGGCGCCTCTTTTTTGGATTCATCTCAACATTGACTATCCGTTCAACCTCAAAGGAATTTTATATTTTCCCAAGCTCTCCAAAAATTTTGATTTTAAAAGCAACCTTTTGCAGCTTTTTTGCAATCGGGTTTTTGTGTCTGACAACTGCAAAGATCTGTTGCCCGAGTATCTTACCGCCTTAAGGGGAGTGATTGATAGCCCGGATATCCCTCTCAATGTATCTAGATCCACGCTGCAACTCGATAAAACAGTAAGGCAATTGGGCAGCCACATCTCTAAGAAGGTCTCCGATAAGCTTGCCTCTCTTTACAAAACAGAAAAGGAAACCTTTTTAAAGCACTGGCCGGACATCGAGCTTATCATCAAGCTTGGCGCACTACAAGATGACAAATTTTTCACAAAAGTGCAGTCTTTCTTAGTCTGGCAAAACACACAAAAAGAGTGGGTCACTCTGCAAGACTACCTAGAAAGAAACAAAGAGAAACACGAAAATAAAATTTTCTATACCACTATAGCTGCATCACATATGTCGCCGGCGCTATTGGAACTGTATAAAAATATTGAAGTGTTGGAGATGACCTCTCCTATCGACACGCATTGCATTGCATTTTTGGAAGGAAAACTCAATCCTGCCAAATTCCAGCGGATTGATGGAGGAATTGACGAAGCGATTTTGGACAAAGGCAAGGAAAAAGGTCTCTTGGACGCCTCTGGAAAATCGGAAAGCGCTCACATTGCTGACTTTGTAAGGGGAAAGCTTGATAAAAACACGGTAGAGGTAGAAGCAAAGAGCTTGGCATCAGACGCCTTACCCGCCTTTGTTGTTATTGATGAACAAAGCCGGCGCATGCGAGATTACCTGTCTATGACAGCAGAAGGAGAGCTGCCTGCTGAGATGCAAGGCAAGCATACCTTTGTAGTGAACACGAATTCTCCCTTGATCCAGTCCCTACGCACGCTCAACAAAACCACGCCCGAGCTTGCAACTGCGATGCTAAAGCACCTCTATGACCTTAGTCTACTTTCACAAAGGGAGCTATCTGCACAGAAGCTTACCGAATTTGTGACGCGATCGACAGAGGTACTGAGCGACATGGCGCAAATAGCGGCAAAGCCGGCCAAGTGAGGCTTCAGTTGCCCGGAGGTGGCGGCGGTTCTTTCTCGTAGAAGCGTTCTAAGAACCGTGTCAGGACGATTTGCTCTAGTCGTCCTCGAAGATGTGCTGGTGCGGGCAGTCTTACCATTAAGTGGACCTCATTGCAATTAGGAATTTGGAGCGTGACCCGCGGCTCTACTGAGGGCAGTTCGATGCTACGGCTTCTCTCTATCTGTCTTAGCCTTCTCCTTGCCTGCTCCAAATAAGGGGCGCACTCTTCATTTGCAATATCGAGCAAAATCCCCTTGGCGCGCCCCCAATTATCCTGGGATTTCATAGGAATAACAATATTGTTCATATAGTAGTTGCCCAAAAAAGACTCGTTTACCACCGGAGAGTTCAAAAGAAAACTGTTCGCAAAAGAGACCCTTCTCCCCGTATACTGATGATTTGCAGCGCCCGTTCCCACCTCTAAAACTGTGGTTGAAAGGAGGGTGGTATCGATAACATCTCCTCGGATATTATTTACATGGATCCGGTCTCCAATATCAAAAAGATGGCCTCGCATACGGTGAAGGGATCCATTCAAAGACATGCATGATTCTTTTACGGAAAAGACCAGCGCAAAAGCAATTGCGAACACAGAAACCGCAAACCCTTGAATTTCTTCTCCCCAAATTAACAATACACCCAGCAAAAGCAGAACAAAAATAGTGGTTTTTGTAGCGCCGATCCATCGCAGCCTTTGCTGGGAGGTCCAGTTCCGGTTGGCATGACGAATATAGCGCGGGACGAACAGCCGCAGTGCAACTAGTATAAAACAAAGGATGATCGTTGCCATAACATCCTTTGTTAACCAGGGAATGCCACTCATAACAATTTAACTACAAGTAAATTAGGTTTTTACGCCCCGACCACCCATCCAAACAAAAAAGGCAAATCACATCCTTTTGATTGTCAGTAGGTTAAAAAATCACTTTAGAGTCACAGCGCGCTTTCCAGTCTATGCGCAACGCGCCCCTCCCCTAAAACGGCTCCATGTCGGTATCAACTAGATTAATCCTTCTTTCCCTATTTTGCCAGACCCCGGAACAAAAAAATAATCCAAAAAAACCTTTACTATTTACTCAACTTTGATTAACAAACTCGAATTTATAAAATAAAAATATTTTATTAAAAATTTAATGATAAATAATTAAATATTGTGTATAATATTTATTCAAGTAATAAATATTTTATATTAAAGGATGAATTATGTGGACTGTAGATTGGATCGGCTTCCAAACACCAGACTTTCAAAATACCAGCAATGGACGTCAAGATGACTCAATACAACATCTTGCAAATCAATTACTTAGTTCAATCCATCCACAAGGCCCATGCTACATTGATATCACCAAAAACCTAGCAAATCACCAAATCACAGAGATCACTATCACGGAGGATAATAACCCGCACAATCCAATAGTAATAACTCCTGATCAGAGTCAATACCAAACCGCCAGCGACACTCACGAATATATCAAGCGCCTTCTCTGCCAACCCGATACACAGGAAACAGCGCTGCCTCGACCTTTTCTTCCCCAAGGCCCCCGCAAAGGAGAACCTTGCATTTCCGTCCGTAAGCTCCCATCCTTTCCTATCAATCAACTAGCAAATATACAAACTAACAGACCCAATCAACCCTGTATCACAGTCACTGAAGTGCCTTTAGGAATGGCAGGACAGCCCACTATTTTCAATTCAACTCGTATTCCCCAAGCAGAACCTAACATTCCAAACACCTCTCCTCCATTACCCATTGGCGGAAGTGATACAACAACTACGCAGCCACGAAATATAGTGCCCCAGGAAGTCTTCGAACGAACCTCAGAAATACACCGCCTTCAACAACAAATACACGAGGAGAACATACGCCATCAAGCTGATCGAGTGGAACTGGAACGCCAATATCTTACAGCGCAACACCTACGGACGCAATTAGCTCAAAAAGAAGCGAAGCTCCTAGAACACCAAATAAACTCCGAAGAGAATGCTCGTATCAATGACGAATTAAAGCAAGAGATAGCCAAGCTGCAGCATTTACTCCGTGAAGCACCAGAGTTGCCGTCTTCCCCCGCGACTGGGTCAGATTTTCAGGAACTGAATAGACAAATGCAGTCTTATCTTGCGCAGATACAAGAGCAAATTGATGACATACCTAACAAGTTCGTGCCCCTGATAAAAGCGTTTTCGGAACAAATCCAGCAGCAGTTAAGCAAGACGATGCAAGACCTAAAGCACTGCACTTCTGCTGTAAATGAACAATTAGCCGCCCAATATCAAGACAACTTTGCTCAATTAACCCAAAGCTTAACAGACTTAACAGCAGAGAGCGCAAAGCAACAAAAAGAAATACGGAACATATTTCAGCAACAAATCAATGAATTGACAAATGCGCTGGAAAAACACCAATCCCACTTTCAGCAGCAATTTAACGCACTAACAACCAAAAATAGCGAAGCTTCAAACCAGATATTGCAGCAATTGCAGGAACAGCAAGAAGAATTCTGCAGTCGGTTGGAGCAAGATTATAAAAAATATTTTGATAATTGCACTAACGAATGCAAGGCACAATTTGAGCAACACTATCGACAAATAGAAGCTCTGTTTAACCATTTTACGGATGCACATACAAAACAAATAAATCTTCAATTTACAGATATAACGAATACGCTAAACGAAATACGCGGAGACCTAAGTCAAGACCAAAAAAAGCAAATTGATGAAGTAAAACTTCAACTGCAGCAATTCCAAAACAAGCTTCACGCAGATATAACGACATCAATTGATAATCAATCCCATCAGCTTAAGCAGTCTATTGACGCTATCAACGACTTAAAAAAACAGGTTCTGGAAGAGAACAACGAGGCATTGCAGGAACAGCTTGCCTCGCTCAACGACATAGCATTGCAGTTGGGCACTGTATCAGACACTAATGATCAAATCCGAAGTACTCTAAACCAACAACAGGAAAATTGCGAAAAACTCAGACAACAGTTTGAGGCACAAATAAGCTCCCTGCAGACAGCTTATGTAGCCACAAGCCAACAAACACAAGACGGTCTTAAGCAAATTTTGGCTAAACAGCAGGAAGCTTTGGAGACCAGCCTCCAGGCAAATAAGCAACAAGAAGAACGCAACAAGGCTATTTTGGAGACTTTGGAAAAAATTATAGCAAAGCTGGAGCAACAGGGAAATACCGCAAATCGTGAACTTGAAAAGCAATGTATTTCACTAAAAACCCAATTAGAAAATGCTAAGCATTTCCAGGAATCACAAGTTGATAGCTTCATAACTACCTGCAACCAGAAAGTTTCAGAAATAGGCGAAGCATTTCTCGCACAGCTAAATAATATAAAAAAAGAAAAAATGTCCCTACAAAGACAGCTACTACAAAAAAATCTCGAACTAATTGATTCACTTGAAACTGCAAATAGACTTACTTTGAATGCATCTGCCGATAAAGAATTTGCACAAATTAATTGCCAACAAGCTCTTGCTAGCTTGGAAACACTAAAAGAGCAATTGAAAGATGCAGTTCAGCTCATCGATAATTCTCAAGCTGAGCTGAATAACCAAGCCAATCTGAACGAAGAGCTGTCTAGAGAAAGGCAGAATGCAGTTGATGCACTGCGTGCTATTCAAGAAGAAAATATAATAGCTTTAGAAAATTACAAAGCGCATGAAGCAGAAAACAGCCGCCTGAATGAAGAGCTACTCCAAATCCAAAGACAATTCCATGAACAGGCAGAAAAGACAAAAGAGGCACTCTCTCAAAGCATAACGGAACTGGAGAAAGAAAACGCTGAGCAAAAAGGGAAGATTGAAACACTTGAAAATGACATAAAGAACCTAGAGAGTGTTAAGCAGGATATTCAAAATCAGCTTTCAGAAAGCAAAGCGACCGTAGAAGATCAGGAAAATCAACTATCAACCGCCAACAAAGAAAATAAAGACCTTTCAAAACAGCTACAAGAAAAAGAAAAGGCATTAGCTGATTTACAAAAAGATTTTCACGAAAAGGCTCAAGAAATCACAGAAAAGAAAACCCAATTAGAAGAACTAAACAATCGCCTTAAATCACATGATGAAGTGGAAAAAGGACAGCAAACTATCGTCACAACTTTGAGGAAAGCTATAGAAGAAAAAACGCAAGAAATTATACGCCTCGAGCAAGAAAAGATTAAAAATACCACCAATCAAAACCACTTGAATGATACTGTCTCCCGAAATAATTCTAAGATCGCCAAACTGGAAGAGGAAATAAAAAAGCTACAACTAAATTTAGACGAAGAGAAACAGGCTGCAAATAGTCTGAAGAGTAAGCAAGCCGCTATTCAAGAAGAAATTCATAATCTTACTTTCAAGCTAGACGATCAAAACAAAAAAAATGCAAGAATGCTTCAAACAAAAGCAAAAGAATTAAATGCCCTTCAACAAAAAGCTGAAAAGCAAGAAAGCACGATTAAAGAGAATAACACACGCATTATCGCTTTGAACAATCAATTAACAGCAGCTCAGGAAGCCAAGGAGCAGCAAAAAGAACACCTTGCCACGCTGCAGACTGATATGCAAGATAAGACTATGGAACTCAATAAACTCAAAGATCAGCTTAAAGAAAGGAACGCACAGCTCGCTCAAAGCGAAAAAACCAAAAGAGAAATTCATTCAGAAGCGATCCTAAAAGATGCAAGAATCGCAGAGCTTGATAAAAGAATTGACACTCTTCAAGAGCAACTTAACGAGCAACAATCAACGGTAGAAAAAAAAGAAGAGAAAATTCTAGGTCTAGAACAGCAAATCAACGAGCTTAATGCAAGTGCTGCTGCCTCACAGGAAAAGCAAGTGCGCTTACAAACTAGCCTGCAAGAAAGTGATGCACAAAAAAAGGCAACTGAGGAGCAACTACAGCAGCTTAAGGAATCGCTCGAGCAGTTAAAGGAAAAAAAGAGTACAACTGAAAACGCTTTGAAAGAAAAGGACATTCAGCTAGATTGTCTGCAAAAGCGGCTAAATGAAACTACCCAAAAGATAAACCAACTACAAACAGAATTTCAAAATCAACAGACATCTTTAATAGACAACCTTCAAACACATCTTAGAGAAGAGATAACACGACTCGAAACAACCGAACGTGAATTACTAAACAAAATGCAGAATTCTGAACTGGATATAAATAAATATTTACGAGAGATACAAAATGCAACAGCAGAAATTAGTAATTTAAAAAACCAATTAATCGCAACGGAAGAAACAAATGAAGATCTGCAGACCCAAATAACAGAAGCCAAAAAAGCAAGGGACGATCTGGCAGAAAAACTTAAAGAAAAAGCTCATGAGCTCAATCAGCTACAAGAAGCGCTCGATAATACACAAGAGCTTCTGTCTGATTTGAACAATTCTGTAACAGAGGAGATCGAGAACGTTTTTAATAAACTAAACGAAATCTATGCATCTCAAAATGAAGACATGGATGTTTTGTACAACGAGATGAAGACAAGTCTTGAAAAGATCAGTGCAAAAGATGGCCACATTATAAAACCAAAACAGCAAATAGCAGATTTAGAAAATCAGATAACGCAAATAAGCGGTCGCGAGCAAAACTCCAAAGCGCGAGCGGAAGAACTGATGGGGCAACTCGCATCACAAGCCTGTGAGCTAAATGCATTGAAAACCGAGCAAAAAACTTTGGAAGCTAACTTGCAAAGAGAGAAAGCACAGAACGACGCTTTGATAAGAAATAAGTTAAAACTACAAGACGAGATCAAGAAGCGCGAAGCTCACATCGAAAGTTTAGAAAAGGAAGTGGAAGAAAACAAAGAGGCGATCAGTAGTAACATAGCCAATCAAAACCACTTAAATGAAACTATTTCTCGAAACAATGCTAAGATCGCCAAACTAGAACAAGAATTAAACCAGCTAAAGAGACAGCCATGTCAAGAGATCGAAATTAAGGAAAGAGAAATAAAGGAAATAGAGAAGCTAAAACTCGCTTTAGGTGAAGAAAAAAAGGCTGCAAATAGTTTGAAGGATAAGCAAGTCACCATTCAAGAAGAAATTAATAAGCTTAATCTCAGCCTAGAGCATCAAAAGAAAAAAAATGCAGGAGAGCTTCAAGCAAAAGAAGAAGAATTAAATGCCCTACAAAAAAAAGCTAAAGAGCAAGAAATCACGATTAAAGAGAGCAAGACGCGCATTATCGCCTTAAACAATCAATTAACAGCAACCAAAGAAGTCAACAATCAGCAAAAGGAACTTTCTAAGCAGCTTCAAAATGAAATACAAGAGAAGATTGCTGAACTCAATACGCTCAAAAACCAACTTGAAAGCAGTCAGGCTGAATCAACACAAAAATTAACTGACCTGGAAACTCAAAAAAGTAACCTACAAAAACAGCTTGCAGAAGCTAATGCAAACCAAGAAAAACTCCAAGCCAAAATCGAAGAAGACACAGATAGCAAAGCTCAGCTTGAAGCTGCAATACGGGAAAAAACTGTTCGACTCGATCAGCTTGAAAGCAGCCAGGCTGAATCAACACAAAAATTAACTGACCTGGAAACTCAAAAAAGTAACCTAGAAAAACAGCTTGCGGAAGCTAGCGCAAACCAAGAAAAACTCCAAGCCAAAATCAAAGAAGCCGAAGATGGCAAAACACAGCTTCAGGCTGAAGTACAACAAAAAACGACTCAACTCAATCAGCTTGAAAACAGTCAAGTTCAATCAACACAAAAATTAGCCGACCTAGAAACTCAAAAAAATAACCTACAAAAACAGCTTGCAGAAGCTAATGCAAACCAAGAAAAACTCCAAGCCAAAATCGAGGAAGCCATAGACAGCAAAACGCAGCTTGAAGCTGCAATACGGGAAAAAACTGTTCGACTCGATCAGCTTGAAAGCAGCCAGGCTGAATCAACACAAAAATTAACTGACCTGGAAACTCAA
>JAUIKQ010000056.1 GCA_030430655.1 Chlamydiia bacterium | reverse complement strand
CGTAGAAATACGGGAGTGTTTAGCAGAGCCGATTCAGCAGATCATTGAGAGTGTGAAGCTGACGCTAGAAAAATGTCCTCCAGAGCTTGCGGCTGACTTGGTTGAAAGGGGGATGGTACTTGCTGGAGGCGGCGCTTTGATTAAAGGTTTGGATAAAGCATTTATTACCGCATCTGGGCTTCCGGTGATTGTTGCGCCAAACCCTTTGCTTGCCGTGTGCATGGGAACAGGCAAAGCGCTTGATTATTTAGATCGATTTAAAAAACAAAACAGCCCTGTTTAAACCGAAAAGAGAACGCCGAAAATTAAAAATGGTTATGAAAGAAATACAGCATAGAGAATTGCGACGCTGGATTGAGGAAATGGTGATGGTACTTGATCCCAAAGAGGTATATTTATGTGACGGTTCTGAGCAAGAGCACCGGAAAATCTGCGATCTTCTGGAGAGCAAAGGAGTGTTTGTTGCGTTAAATTCCCAAAAAAGGCCCAACAGCTATTGGTGTCGATCCAACGCAGATGACGTGGCGAGAGTGGAAGAGAGAACGTTTATTTGTAGTAAAAGTAAGGCAGACGCTGGTCCGACAAACAATTGGTGCGATCCTGAAGAAATGCGAAAGCGGCTATTAAAGCTGTTTCAGGGAGCAATGCGGGGGAGGGTACTCTATATCATTCCGTTTCAGATGGGGCCCTATAATGCTTTTCTAAACATGATTGGTGTCCAATTGACAGACTCTCCGTATGTTGTCGCAAACACCTATTTGATGACCCGGATGGGGAAAAAAGCATTAAAAGCCTTAGGCACAGAAGGGAGTTTTGTCCGTTGCTTGCACTCTGTTGGTCATCCTCTGCCTCCCGGAGAGGACGATGTTTTTTGGCCATGCAACAAAGAAAAATACATTGCGCACTTTCCAGAGTCGATGGCGGTTTGGTCGTATGGAAGTGGGTATGGAGGGAATGCACTTTTAGGGAAAAAGTGCCTAGCGCTCAGGATAGCGTCTGTACGGGGGCGTAACGAGGGGTGGCTTGCAGAGCACATGCTGATAGTGGGCGTGACCAATCCTGAAGGGAAAAAGCGGTATTTTGCGGCGGCCTTTCCAAGCGCTTGTGGTAAGACCAATTTAGCTATGCTTTTGCCAAGTTTGCCCGGATGGAAAGTAGAATGCGTCGGTGATGACATTGCTTGGATGCAATTTAAAGAAGATGGGCAGTTATATGCCGTCAATCCAGAGCGTGGTTTTTTTGGCGTGGCTCCTGGCACCTCTTTTGCGTCCAATCCGAATGCTATGGAGTCCATTCGAAAGGATACCATTTTCACCAATGTAGCCTTAACCGATGACAAAGACGTTTGGTGGGAAGGGATGACTCTAGAAAAGCCCTTTCATTTAACGGACTGGAAAGGAAACGATTGGTCGGCAAGCGCAAAAACGCCGGCAGCTCATCCAAATGCGCGTTTCACCGCTGCTATTACCAATAGCCCCTGCTTCGATCCGAGCTTCGATTCTGAGGAAGGAGTGCCAATTTCTGCTATTTTATGGGGAGGAAGAAGGGCCTCTTTGCAACCTCTTGTTTATGAGGCATTTCACTGGAACCACGGTGTGTTTTTGGGCGCTAGCTTAACTTCTGAAACGACGGCTGCAGCAAAGGGGGAAGTGGGACGTTTGCGGCGAGATCCTTTTGCAATGCTTCCTTTTTGTGGTTACAATATGGGGGCGTATTTTCAGCACTGGATAGACGTGGGGCAAGGTCGCAAGCCACCTGCTATTTATCATGTAAACTGGTTTTTAAAAGATAACAATGGCCAGTATCTATGGCCTGGTTTCGGGGATAATATCAGAGTATTGAAGTGGATCTTTGATCGGACAGAAGGAAAAGTGGAAGCGCAAAAGACAGCGATTGGTTATCTCCCCCTAAAAGAAGATCTCGATGTCTCTAACCTAACTTTGACTAAGGAAACTATAGAGCAGTTGTTGCGTGTAGATACGAAGGCTTTTATGAAGGAGTTAGAGGGGCTAGAGGAGTATTTTCTCAAGTTTTCTCTTCCGAAAGCTTTGCAAGAAGAAATCGACGCCTTTCGTTTGCGTTTACGTTCTTGATCGGAGCCTTGCCTTTTGTCGCTCTCTTAAAACCCGCATCAGGTTCTAAGTAAAACCTTCTCTATTCTCGCTGCCTTCTTTGTGTCTATCGCATGGTAGCAAGATCATACTCTCTGCTTTTTGAGATCGGTATTGAAGTGTTACAAAAAGATTGCAAGGCCAGTCTTCCGTTAGTATGATCTTTCCTCTTGGGTTGCAAGGAAACATATCACTCATCTGGTCATATGAAAACAGGAAAAATAAAAAACAAAGTCGGGCGGCTTATCTTAGATTCTGATTCAAGACGATTGATGTGGAGATGGATGAAGCGCATGTTTTTCGCTCTTACAACTTTTGCTTTGTTAATTGGTACTTTTCAAAGATGGCATTTCTTTCATGATGAGATGGAATATACAGCGAGTCAAAGAAACCTAAATTTGGCATATGCAGGCCAGATTGAAACGGAAGTCTACCTGATGACTCACCAAAATGTGATTGATCTTTTTGAAGGCAAACCTCCTAACCCCGATACCCAAACTATTCTTCAAGCTTCTGGTCTTTATTGGAAACCAGACCCAGATCCTGCCGATCCGCGCTTTTATCTTGTGGTCCGCTTGAAAAACAAAGGAGACCAAGTTGCCTGGGGGGCTCTGGACTATTTCGTTGAAGGTAAAAAAACACGAAAAGTTGAAATCTCTTTTCTTCCTGCTCATATGGGAGATTATAAAAATATTGTCCTTGAAGCTATCTTTATCGATAAGAACTTCCCAGGCCCTTACCCGCATCTAGAAGTAAAATGGCAACAGCTCTTTACAACACGAGGAGAAAACCCATGACTCGCGTGTTAAGAAATATATGCCTTCTCTCTCTGCTCCTTTATCTCGTAAGCACGGGGTATACAAGATTTAAAGATTGCCATTTTCCAGATTGCGCGAGCAAAATTGTCTATTCCCTTCCGTTGGATGCTTTTCCTCTGCATTATTTGGAGGGAAAAGATAGAGTGCTAGTCCAAATTGGCATGCTTTCTAAGTCTGAGGTTATCGAGCTTTTTAAGACAAATCCCGATCAGTTTCCTAATTGCTATGTAGGGACCACGCTAAAAGTAGCCAATTTACCGGTTAAAGACTACGTTGTACTGCGGTTCAAAAATACAGCGATGTGGCATTCCGGGAGTATAAAATGTTACTTTTCTTCCTTTCCTCATCCAATCGTTCATTATATTTCTCTCCCATCGCAAATGACAAATTACTATAACATCGTTCTTCCTTATCCTGAATATGTGGAACAAGATTCTAGTAAGCCCTCTTCGATTTCAGTTCGGTGGAAACATTTTTAAAGGAGGCTGCAAGAAGTGCGTGGTGTTTTTAAATTCCGAATATGTTCCCGAGTGATGAGCAACACGGTTCCTGTGCTCAATTTGTTTTTCTGCCGCCGTTGATTGTTTTATCTCTGCTGGACTGCTCCAAGATTAACACCATTTTGTCGAAGGCTATCGCGAAGGAATTTCTGAAACAGCTGTTTCAGAAATTCCCTGGGGCCACACAACATTGCGCTTCTGCAAAAAATTGACCATGCTCAACAAAGACGCTGGGAGGAAACGACTGAAAATGGTTGGAGTCGAAGTATGCTGATCCCATTGGATTGAATCGGATTTATTTGGTCGCCAAGGCAAGGTATATTGCGCATACTAAAAGTAATATAGGGCGCGACGTAAAAGTGAGAGTTCGCTCAAAAGAAGAATTTCATAGACTATGAACATCAAAAAAACGCTAATTCTTTTTCATCCCCTAATTGAACGCATACGAAACTTTGAGTGTGATCAATGAGCCCTTGTTCGAGCGCTTGCTCTCGGTATTTTTTTATCCAATGCCAGGAAGGAAAAATTGTAAGTGCCCTTAAGTACTCGCTCAGCTAAGTCGGATTGGGGTTTAGGAAGTGTATTTTGAAAGTTATGAATTGCTTTGCTTTGGCGAACAAATAAATCAGTTTCGATCCAAGTGGTGAGCATGTTCCGGCTCCAACCATTCTCTATGGTCTGCTCTGCATACCAAAGCCTTGCATCTAAAGCCTCTACCTTTTTGCATCAAAATAATATTATGCCCCAGGGAATTTAGGCAACAGCTGTTGCCCAATTTTCATCAGGATAGCTTTCGGCGAACTGCCTCATATATTTCAAACCCTTAAGAGAAAATCCTGGAACGTTTGGAAATGAAGAAGCTATATCCTTAGATTGCTTATCAATTGTCTTTGCTCCCCACCCCTGTTCTGAGATGTTGTCTGAGAGTCTTTTTCCAATTCGCCAGTACAAAGTTGTCAGCTCACGTGTAACTGATAAAGCCGCTCGGAGCTGAGCCTGCCTGATATCGCTCTTGATTTGGTCTAAAAAGGTCGCATAACCACTTGAGGCAGGTTTTAAGCTCGAATTCTCCATCGGTCCTAACTTTGTAATATTCTTTCTTGTAATTGAGGATTTTTTTCAAAAATCTCATGCATAGGATGGTCAATTGGAAACTGTGTTGTTTGATAATATTTCATGGCCTCATGAATAAATTCTGGGCCTTTAATTTGGTATTTTCCAAGAAGAAAGTCCTTAAGCCATTCTACCCCTTGCCGAAGGTCTTCTACAACGGCATCACTTAAAGATTCAACAAACGGATGCATCCAGTTTTTGACTGTTACACCGAGCAGAGTCGCTGTTTCCTTATGATAGTGGCTATTTTGGGGTGCCAAAGTCAAAACTGGAAGATGATTAATTTTGGCCCACATCATTTCGGCACCAACTCCAAGGCCTCTTCTTTCACGAGCATCAATAAAGACGACGTTAGCGCAAAATACTTGAGTCATATCTCGACCAAATACAGACTTTTGGTCGGATAGATCATCGGAGCGAAGTGCAGGGTTCAAAAAGGAAACGTTATTTGGGGCTAACCCCTTTTGAATGACCTCTTGATCCTCATTAGTCCAAAATACCTGACTCTTTTTCTCATGGCCTTTTTGAATATTACCAGCAAGATATAGGGCGATGTGATTAAGGGGCTCTTTGTCGTCGGCAGCTTGCTTGAAACGGGATACTTTTTTACCATCTAGGTCTACATGCTCTAAAAACTTTTCCAAAGGACGTACCCAAATATCACGATTGCCATAAAGAGCCTGGTAAACAACAACTTCTTCTAAGCTTTCACTATGACGTCCAACCGATATTAACTTGTAGAGCAGACCCTTATAATGCTCATAAATGCCACCCTTCTCCAGAGATTTCCCTTTTTCAGATAGTGGCTGTAAAAGTTCATTCCCCTGCATATATTAACCTCTGGCATTTGGGCTTTCAGGGTACAGAGATTGAGAATTTCCTTCAATCTTGATCAATCGTCGGCTTTCAACACTGGCCTTGCAGCCTTTTTAAGGAATGAGCCTTTGCTTTGATCGTTTAAGGAAATCTAGTAGTCCGAGAACAACACGGGATTTCAGAACTTAGAAAATGGTGGCCAGAGACAGAATCGAACTGTCGACACAAGGATTTTCAGTCCTCTGCTCTACCGACTGAGCTACCTGGCCGATCTGATGCAGCAGCTTAAACTGCATACGCCTAAGCGAAGGCCCATGACCTACTGCCAAAGCGAATGCGCGAGGATGGCAGACCGCCACTTTAGCAGCCTAACTGCAACAACCACGCCAGATTCTAAACTTTAGTCTAAGCGAAAGTCAACATCGAAATTCGAGCTGCTAGCTAAGACGGAGAAGCTAACGACTTAATTCGTACATATCTTGGACAATTCTTACCGATTCCATCATAGGATAGTCAGTTAAAGTTTCGTGATTTTCTTTCTTGTTAACAGCGCGCAAGTATTTTTGATAATTTTGACTAAGGCTGCGCCTTTTCTGACTTTTTGCTTGCAAAGCAGGCACCATTTTCTTCCAGCGCTTTTCAAAGTTTTGCAAATAAGGCGCAATATGGTGGACAAAATCTTGGTAAGACCGGGCTTTTACATGATAAATCGGGTCGTAAAATTGCGCTGGCAAATGATCCCCATCTAGGGGATATTCCAAGTACCGCTCTCCAATTTTGTAGGGAGAAAAAAATGTGGGTACCACCAAATCTGCTTGCACGCCCTCTATCTGTGTCGACTTTCCAGAAATAGTGTAATATCGACCAATCGTTACTTTGTAAAAAACAGATGCTTTCTCATCTGTAATTGTTTGGTATTGCATGGAACCTTTGCCATATGTCCTTTCATCGCCCACAACAAGAGCAACACCATAATCCTGTAGCGCTTGCGCTACAACTTCAGCAGCAGAGGCAGACGCTTTAGAGGTGAGTAACACAAGAGGACCGTCAAAATAGCTACGTGCATCCAAATCACGCATGTACCGAATTTCTCCATTAGCGTATTTAGAAATCACCACAATTCCTTCTAAAATGAACATACCAGAAATCTTGATCGCCTGCGCTAAAAATCCACCTGAATTCTCCCTTAAGTCAATCACTAGCCCCAGAAGGGCGCCTTGCTCTTTCAATGCTTTCAAAGCCTCTCTTAAATCCCTCTCTGCACTCACGCCATGTCCATTGTCATAAAAAGAAGGTAAAACAACCGTGCCAATAATGCCTCCTTCTACTTTCTGCGCAGAATAACTCAATCTCTCCCCATCAAGCACAATCTTTTCTCTTTGTAAACGGACTTTTCTTTTTCCATGGTCTGGATGGTGTAGTTCTAGTTCAACCACCGACCCTTTTCTTCCTTTCATCCGATCTAAAACTTCATCAAATCCCAATTCATTTATATCTAATTCATTTATTTTAAGTAATTTATCTCCAGAAAATACATTTTTCGAGCGCGCAGCGGGCCCTTCCTTAATCAGATCTTTGACGTAGATGCCCTCGACCTCCTCTTGCAAAATCACTCCAACACCCGCAAATTCTTTTTTTAAACTCATTCGTACATCATACGCTTCCTCAGGGCTATAGTAGGCAGAGTGTGCGTCTAAACTCCGGGCCATGGCCTTTAGAAGGTGCAGCGCCAAGTAGTGTTCTTCCATTCCCTTAGGTACCATTTCTCCCGACCTTTCCTGCATGTAATAAGTGGCCTCGATCCTTTGTCTTTTTCGTTCGCTCAATTTAAACACGCGGGATATTTGCTCAGGTGAAAGCTTAGAAAGTCCATACCTGTCTCCATACCCCTGTAAAACGCTCAGATAATATTTTCTCAGTTTCTCTCTCAATTCATATTCATTTTTAGCAAAGGAATACCTATTAAAAGATGGTCTTGCCTCCTCAGAAAGCAAAGCATCCCCTTCACTTATAATTGCTTCCTGGACTTCTGCTCTTAAGCGCCGGTTGCGAGCGATCGAGCGCTGTAATAGCACATTTAGCACTTCAAAGTCTGGGAATGTTCCCTTGTGGTAATTGCTGACAATTTCTTTAGCTTTTTCGTCGCTTAAATTGAGGTAGGTTTCTGCTTCATTTTGCAATAAATAGAGCTTATCTCTATCAAACTGCTGTAAAAATACCTTGCACGATCTTCTCGCTAGCAAGGGGGAAAACGCTTTTACTTCGACGTGATAAGCGAACATCTCCTCCATAGAACGGGGGACATCACTTAGCTGGAGCACTTTTTCTAAACTAGAAAGAATAGAAAACTTTGTTAATAAAAATACCAACAAAATGAAACAAACCCTCATAAACACCCCCTAATAATTTAAATATATATTTTACTATTTAAAATTTAAATCTAATTAAACAGTATTGTGTTTTTGGGGCTTCGAAGGTCCAATTGATCTTCCCCAACAATCTTTTTGCAAATAATTCTCTCTTTGAGATATAGTTCTTCATTATTGTGTCTTAATGTCTAACGGAGCCTATTGAAGTAATGCCAACCAAGAATCAACTGGTGCGTCATCCCAGACGTTCAAAAGTGAAACGAAAAAAATCTCCAGCGCTGCAGAAATGTCCCCATAAGAGGGGTGTTTGCTTGCAAGTAAAAACAAAGACGCCTAAGAAGCCAAATTCTGCCTTGAGAAAAGTGGCGTGGGTACGTCTATCAAATGGGCAAGAAGTCATTGCTTACATTGGTTAGTGCGCGGCGGTAGGGTAAAAGACCTCCCGGGAGTGCGTTATCACATAGTGCGCGGTGCCCTAGACTGTGCTGCTGTGAAAGACAGAAAGCAGGCGCGGTCTAAATACGGCGCGAAGCAGCCTAAATAAGAGACGAAACAAGTGAAAGGTGTATAGAATATGTCCAGAAGAAGAAGAGCCACTAAGCGCATTGTTGAGCCGGATCCTCTTTACAACAGCGTAGTCTTAGCAAAGTTTATCAACAAGGTCATGCTCGGTGGAGGAAAATCTACAGCTCGATCGATCGTCTATAAGGCTATCGAAGCCTTTGCAAAAAAAGTTTCCGCAGAAGACCCACTGCAAGCGTTTGAAGAAGTGCTGGAAAAGGCCATGCCAATTCTAGAGGTAAAATCTCGCCGAATCGGAGGAGCAACATACCAAGTGCCTGTAGAGATTGATCCTGAAAGGCGGCAATCCCTTGCGATGAAATGGTTAATCAACCATGCAAGAGCAAAAGGGGGGTGTGGTATGGTGGAAGGATTGACAGCAGAGCTTACGGACTGCCATAACGGACAAGGGTCTACAATCAAGAAAAAAGATGACACACACCGCATGGCAGAGGCGAATAAAGCCTTTGCGCACTACAGATGGTAACAGTTTAAGAGGAGTAGGCAAACGCCATGTCAGAAAGACCCAAGGAAGACCGGTTAGATAAAGTAAGAAACATTGGCATCATGGCACATATTGATGCTGGAAAGACGACCTGCACAGAAAGAATTTTATACTATTCCGGGCGTGTCCACCGAATCGGAGAAGTCCATGAAGGGGCTGCTACAATGGACTATATGGAGCAGGAGCAAGAGAGGGGTATTACCATTACCTCTGCTGCAACAACTGTTTATTGGGCTGAGCACAAGATCAACATCATTGACACCCCAGGTCACGTTGACTTTACTGTCGAGGTAGAGCGTTCTTTACGTGTGCTTGACGGATCTGTTGCGGTGTTTAGCGCTGTGGATGGAGTCCAGCCTCAATCAGAGACGGTGTGGAGACAGGCAACGAACTATCAGGTTCCTCGGATTGCTTTCATCAACAAGATGGACCGGGTAGGAGCAGATTACTTTTATTGTATCGACAGTATGCGCACAAAACTGTCGGGGGCAAACCCCGTTGCCATGCAATGCCCAATCGGAGCTGAAGGTGACTTTATCGGAATGGTAGATCTCGTTGCTATGAAAGCCTATATCTTCAAAGACGAAACTCTTGGAGCAGAGTTTGAGACAACCGATATACCAGAAAATATAAAAGAAAAATGCCAAAAGATGCGAAGCGAAATGCTCGATGAGCTTGCTACTATCGATGAAGAAGATGAAGAGTTCATGATGAAAGTGCTCGAAAATCCTGAGACGCTCACTGAGGACGAAATTCATGCCGTTATCCGAAAAGGGGTCTGCAACAACAAAATCCATCCTGTGCTTTGTGGGACTGCCTTCAAAAACAAAGGCATTCAGCCACTACTCGATTGTATTACTAAGTGGATGCCTTCACCTATTGACCGAGGTCTCATCAAAGGAATCGACATTAAAACAGAAGAGGCGCTTTCCATCGAGCCAAAAGATGACAGCCCTCTGGCAGCGCTTGCGTTCAAAATCATGACGGACCCTTATGTTGGTCGTCTCACCTTTTTACGCATCTATGCAGGGACTTTGTCTAAAGGGATGAATTTGGTCAATACAACTAAAGAAAAAAAAGAGCGCATTTCTCGACTTTTAGAAATGCATGCTAACCAAAGAAAAGACCGAGAAAGCTTTTTTACGGGAGATATAGTCGCGGCTATTGGGTTAAAACACACCACAACTGGAGATACGCTTTGCGCTGATAACTCTCCTCTCCTCCTAGAAAAGATGGAGTTTCCAGAGCCAGTTATTTCGATGGCTATTGAACCTAAGTCCAAAGCAGACAGAGAAAAGCTCGCCGTTGCTTTAGGCGCATTATCGGAAGAGGATCCCACCTTCCGCGTGAGCACCGATATAGAGACTGGACAAACAATTATTGCCGGAATGGGAGAGCTTCACTTAGAAGTTTTAAAAGATCGGATGTTTCGCGAGTTCAACGTTGAGGCAAATGTGGGAAAACCCCAAGTCTCTTACAAAGAAACGATTACCAAGCCCGGAAAATCGGAAACAAAATATGTCAAACAATCAGGTGGTCGCGGACAATATGCGCACGTTTGCCTTGAAATTGAGCCAAATGAGACAGGAAAAGGGAATGAGATTGTCAGCAAGATTGTAGGGGGAGTGATTCCAAAAGAATACATCCCGGCCGTCGAGAAAGGGATTGTTGAGCAGATGGA
>JAUIKQ010000055.1 GCA_030430655.1 Chlamydiia bacterium | reverse complement strand
CCAGTTGTAAATGACTCTACTTCAAAACATGCTATATTTTTTGGATGTTCATTTACGTTTGGAGAAGGAGTAAATGACGATGAAACATTACCATTTTATTATCAAATACAAAATCCATCATACAGGAGTTACAACTATGGTTTTAATGGTTATGGTCCACAACAAATGTTAGCTAACTTGACTGATGTCGAAATAAAAAAAAATATAAAGGAAAGAGGGCTTGCTCTTGTGCCTATTGCATTTTATTTAAAAAAGGGGAAGATCAAACTGAAATTTGCTCTTGCAAAAGGAAAAAAACTGCATGACAAAAGGGCTGCATTGAAGGAAAAAGAACACCAGAAAGACATACAGCGCGCCCTCTAGCCCTCTATTGGCACTAATGCACTTGACTCTCTCTATGAATTTGCATACCCTTGAGTGGGCGCTTGCCTTGTTCTTGGTCAAAAACAAAGGCCCACCTATAACAGAGGTTTTTATGAAATTTGTTGTTTCCACTACCGAATTGGTTTCTGTAATTAGTAAAATACAAAACGTAGTCTCTTCTAAACCCCCTATTCCTCTCCTGGCCAATTTGCTTTTGGAAGCGCGCGATGATCAGCTGATCATTAGCGTTACGGATTTGACCATCAGCATGAAAGCGACTATGTACGCAAGAGTACAAAGCAGCGGGGCTGTCACCCTGCCAGCAAGACGCCTTTTTCATCTCCTGCGCGAGCTTACCCTACCTCAAACGCATTTTGAAGTAATAGATTCCATTGCCCGTATTCAATCGGGAGCCTCCCACTTTTCTCTCAACGGAATGCAGGCAACAAAATTCCCTACAATCACAGAAGAGCTGCAAGCGCCTTCTATCTGCTTTGATGCTCTTGAACTAAAGGAGATGCTTGCAAGGGTGGCTTTTGCGGCTGCCAGAGAAGATCCTAAAAATGCACTAAACGGTGTATATATCCCCCTCTCCAGCCACGCTATGGCAATTGTGGGAACGGATGGCAAGCGGCTTGCTAAACTCAGCGTGCCCACTCCTTTACATGACTTAGAAACAAGTTACTTAGTGCCCTTAAAAGCAGTAGAAGAAATAACAAAAATACTTGACAGCGAACAAATGGCCAAAGTGTACTTTTTGGAAAAAAAGCTAGGCATAGAAGTGGACAACTTCTATCTAGTCACAAAGCTACTTGCAGGTGAGTACCCAGATTTCGAACGCATCATCCCCAAAGGGTATACAACTAGCATCAAGTTGCATAAAGAAGAATTAGAAACACTTTTAAAGCAAATTGCCCTATTTACAAAAGACAGAGCCTCTTCTGCAGCATTTAAATTTACGCATGGCGAATTGCAGCTGAAAGCGGCCACGCACTCTGTAGGAGAAGGCCAAGTATCTATGCCCGTGGATTATCACAACGAAGACTTTGAAATTGCGTTTAATCCCCACTTCTTTCTCGATATATTAAGACACTGCAAGGGAGAGGTGGTCACGCTATCTCTGACTAATTCTTACAATCCTGGGCTGATTGCGGATAACTCTCATGCAACCTTTGTCCTTATGCCTATGCGGCTTCAGATAGAAAATGACGAATTGGCATGCGTCTAAAAGCGCTTATCCTACGCTCCTTTCGTAACTATACACAGCTAGAACTTCCCTTTTCCAATGGAAAAAACCTCATTACAGGAGATAATGGCGCTGGGAAAACCAATATACTAGAAGCGCTTTATTTACTAAGCTATGGTCGCTCCTTTCGTACCGTGCAATTAACCGACTTGATTCAAGAAGGAGCCACGTCTTTTTATGCCGCTGTCTATTTCGAAACGATGGGGATTGAACAGTGCATCAAAATCTCTTTCGACGGAAAGCAACGACAAGTTGAGCATAACCGCGCCAAAACTTCTTCTTTTATAGACTTATTGGGCACTTTTCCCAGTGTCTTGTTTTCCCCAAAAGACATTGCTTTTATAATGGGCGCGCCTTTAGAACGCCGCCGCTTTTTCAACCTTCACTTAAGTCAGATCAATAGCAACTACGTCTGTCATCTTATTCGATATAACAGAGCCCTAAAACAGCGCAATAAGCTTCTTAAACAATTTAATCTCAACACATTAAATATTTGGGAATATGAAATGGCAAAGAGTACGCTTATTCTCACAAAAACGCGTGAAAGCATCGCAAAATCCCTCGCTCAATATTTTCAAAAACCGCTGCCCTGGCCTCTGTCGCTCTGCCTCTCTTACTCTCCTTCTATTTATGGAGAAGACGTAAGACAGGTGGTCGAGCAGTACCTAACTGGCCGGGAAAGAGACATCAAGGCAAAGACGTCTCTAACAGGGCCACATCGGGATGATTTCATGCTCACGCTAAACAATAAAGACGCAAAACAGTTTGCAAGCGAAGGACAGAAACGCGCATT
The DNA here is from genome assembly GCA_030430655.1 of Chlamydiia bacterium. Lineage (GTDB taxonomy): Bacteria > Chlamydiota > Chlamydiia > Chlamydiales > Simkaniaceae > JAUIKQ01. The sequence continues at coordinate 8,121 of JAUIKQ010000055.1, read as the reverse complement.
TTTGGCCGCTTTAAAGCTCAGCGAATGGCAGTCTCTAAAAGAGCACCTACAAACCAATCCCCTACTCTGTGTCGACGATTACACCACCCACCTCGATGCTGCAAGGGTGCAAGCCATGGAAAGTGCGATTGAATCGATTCCCCAAACCGTTCTTACAACCCCTGTTTTACCAACTGAGATAGCCACAAACAACCACATCCATATCGAAAATGGAAAAATTGCGTCCTCAACTGCTTGCGCTAGATAGTATTTTTAGAGAATACAGGTCTCATCCTCATTAAAACCCTCCTCTGGCTCTTCTGGTTTTTCTTCTACCGTTAGCTCTACAGAGTCGCAAGGCGGCTGAAGTATTGCCAAAAACGTGCCTAGTTGGTCTTGCTTTGCACAAATTAATTTCATCGATGGATCGTCATCCATAGGTAGCCACTCCCGTATCTGCTCCTCAGCGATCTCTCGAATTCTGCTCACAAGAGGGCAAACGTCCTGAGCCTCTTTTTGGAAAACCGCAACGCGGTCAAGCAGCGCCACTGCTGTATCTAACTGTTCAGACAGCTCGGTTAATGAGAGCGCTTCATTGCTACCCAAATACCGCTCAACAGCCGTCAAACCCTCGACAGCTGCCATATCTGTACTCATCATGCAGCACCAAACATCTTGCTTGTAAACATATTCTAACTACTTCTTCCACAATATTTAAAGCAGCAATGACTGCTCGTGCGTCCTGGCTGTGCCCAGGGTCCTATCTAGAGTGATAAATCTGTAAACGGTTGCGCCTCTCTCACCCGTAATCTTACCTAGCCGCTTTCGCCACAGGCTACGCATAAACTAAGTTGACGACGAGGGTACTAAAAATGTTACAACTGATCAATAATTTTTAAGTAGGCGCATGCGGCTGGAAAAGTTTTTGTATCCAAATCACCGGCTTTTTTCTTAGCAAACAAGCCGATAATCTTATTTGCCAATACTTTTCCGAGTTGCACCCCTTCTTGATCGAAAGAATTAATGTTCCAAATAAATCCTTGAAACGCCACATTGTGCTCAAAATAGGAAAGGAGCATCCCCAAGGTATAAGGATCGCACCGCTTTGCTAAAAGCACCCGATTTTGTCTATTACCAGGAAATACCTTATTGGGATTCGCATCTGATTTACCCGTTGCAAGCCCTAGCGACTGGGCAAAAAGATTGGCAAGGAGCTTTTCCTGAGATGTTGTCCCCTCGACCTCCAAATCCTTGTTGTATTGACTCTCTCTAAAACCCACAAATTCCACAGGTATCACGTCCGTGCCCTGATGGATAAGCTGGTAAAAAGAGTGCTGCCCATTCGTACCTACTTCTCCCCAAATGACAGGGCCCGTACTACAATCTATCTTCTTGCCTTGTTTGTCAATGCGCTTTCCATTGGACTCCATATCACATTGCTGCAAATGCGCTGGAAATCTCAAAAGCGCCTGAGAGTAGGGAATAACTGCGCGCGTTGTGCAACCTAAAAAATTGCGATTCCAAATGCTGAGCAAAGCGGACAACAAAGGCAAGTTTTCTTGTATATTCTCTTTAAGCGCGATCTTGTCCATGTAGGCTGCCCCCTTTAGAAAAGCAAGCACTTTGTCCATGCCTAACGCAAAAGAGAGCATCACGCACCCCACCATAGAAGTTACGGAATACCGCCCTCCAACATAATCCCAAATGTAAAAGCTTTCCCGGTACTTATCAGGATTATCCATGGGAGAGCCTTTGCCTGTGATAGCAACAAAATGGTTTTCTATAGAAAGCCCCTTATCTAAAAACCCTTTTGCCACGAGCGCTTCGTTGGTTAACGTCTCAAGAGTGCCGCCTGATTTAGAAACAACCAATACAAGCGTTTTACTTAAATCCAACCCCTGCATTATATGCGCTGCATCATCAGGATCAACATTAGACAAAAAGTGCACCCGCTTTCCTTTCTCAGCAAAAGCTTGCAATGCTAAATAAATAGCGCGTGGCCCTAAATCAGAGCCACCAATTCCAATTTGAATAAGATCTGTAAACCCTTGTTTTTTTGTCTCATCTAAAAAAGCTTTGAGCTTTTCAAGTTCTGCATAACCGAGTTTCGCTGCATCTTTAGCCTTGTCCGATAGATATTCGTTAGAAAAAAAATTACGCATAGCTGTGTGCAGTACAGCTCGATCCTCGCTTTCATGCCCCTCAATAGCATTGATAGTTTCCCCTGATTGCATTGCCCGCATTTTAGAAAAAACATCTGCTTGGTGGGCTAAATCTTCTAAAGCCTGCATCACTTTCTCGTTCACCCTCTCTGTCGCGTAAATAAGCCGCAAGCTGTCACATTTCGCCGTAAGCTGGCAAATCCTTTTTTCCGAAATAGCCCCTTCCTTGGTTAAATCAATCGGTTTTTTTGCTAGTTCCAACAAGGTTGAGACGCCTTTATACTCTGAGAATTGCCCCATAAAAATGACTCCTTAAAATCCATGGCTCCTTTGCTATCTTATATAGACTATTCAGATCAGGATCAAATAAAAATAGGCGATTGTAAAAAATAGCGCTTTGCGATACGATCGCTATCGTTGATTTCGGGGTATAGCGCAGCTTGGCTAGCGCGACTGCTTTGGGAGCAGTAGGTCGGGGGTTCAAATCCCTCTACCCCGATTTTCCTTTAGCCTGATGTACTCCTCCCAAGTGATCGAGCCCTCGATCCTGGGCATGTCTTTGTTGCAAAAAATGGCCCGTCCGCCTGCGCAGCAAAAGCCCTTGGCGATGCGCAGGCCGTAGGCTTGGCAGTAGGGGCTGATAATTAGATCATCAAGAAGGTCCCACCGTTCACTGCCAAAAGTCTCCGAAAAAATTGTGTGAGCAATGCTTTGTTTGTCAAGAAAGCATGAGATCTCTTCTACTGCATCCAATGCGCTTTGCGTGCAACAGTCTTCTTTAGGAAAGAGAACGCCAGTTTTTACTGTTTCTGGTACCTCATACAAGGCTTTTCCATGAATAACTGGCTGCAAATAAGGAAATCTTTCTAAAGAAAACAGATGATATGTTTCACTTACTGTCAAGGAAGTGCGCGGATTAAAGATAAAATATGGATCCGCTAAGCTGGTTGGCAACAGGGCAGCGAGTGTCGTTAAATAATGAGAAAATAGGTTGATTGCTTGCAAACGCTTTTGGTGCCGAGAAGAAAACCCCCCTGCTAAAATCTGAGACGAGCTAATGCAGTCCCCTTGTATGCAATTTTCTATTTCTTGTCCCTTGTAGAGTATAGGTTGGCATGATACATGAGAAAGCGCCATCGCTTCCCATGTTTTTGCAAAATGCCTAACCGCTAATTTTGCTGTTGCAAAGTCCATAGGATGCTGCGCTATCCCCTTTTCCCAACCAAAGTCAAAAAAAATCTCTACCTTTGATGGACTTTGTAGAAGGACTTTCTCTAAACCCCAATCAAGTTTGCTTTCTGGCCTTGCATCCAAAGTGATATCTAAAGAAGTTTCCATCTTATTTGCTCGAAACATAGCGAAGATAACGAATCGCTCGCCCTTTATCTTCCCATAAATTTTTAAAAAAAGAAGCGCCATAGTTTTCTATAGGAGCTTGCGATTCCAAACGCCAGCTGTTCAAAACAGCACACGCCTCTTCATGATAGGTCTTGTCGTCTGTAACAAAAGTCAATGTTCCTCCCCTTCGGAGTACGCGATGCAAGTGGAAAGAAAAATCTTTAGTCATTAAACGGTGCTTAGTGTGACGCCTTTTCGGCCAGGGATCTGGAAAATTGATAAATATAGCATCCATGGTATCTTCAGACAGATAGTGCTTTGTAAAATCTTCTGCTTGTCCACAAACAATAAACAAGTTGTGCACATTGCGATTAAATCGCTTAGAAAAAATTTTACGCACGCGATCAAACCTTTTTTCCACACCAATCCACAAAACATCTGGACGCGCCAAAGCCTGATCAATAAGCCAATCCCCGTTACCACTGCAGTATTCTATGGCACGTTTGTCAAACCTAGAAAGCAAAGAGTAGCACGAATAAAGCGTCTCGACTTCTCCACAGTTCTTGCAATAAGAGGGAAGGTACAAAACATTGTCTTTAAATAACGGCCTTCTCTCTTTCCAAGAAAACGGAGGCGCTAGTTCTTTTGGTCTCATAACATCTGACCATCATACGCCTTACAGTCTTTCTCAGCTACTAGAAGCTACAGAGAAAATGAGCGACAGCAAGCTTGACGAAAAGAGGAAAAAGTGGGTATGCTCGTGTTACTAAATCTTGCCCAGATGGTGGAATTGGTAGACACGCCAGACTTAGGATCTGGTGCCGCAAGGTGTGGAGGTTCGAGTCCTCTTCTGGGCACATTATCAACGCTTTTCTCCTTATCCTCTTTTGAAACCACTCTCAGAGGTAAAGGAGGTTCTTTGAAAGGCCCTCAAATTTAAAATTATTTTTTCCAATTCCTACATCCTAATACCAAATACACATAAAACTTAAGATTAGTATAGATACTTTTATTTAGAAGGTGTTACGATCTTTTGCGGTTTAAATGTTACAGGTGAAAAAAATGGATGACTTTTCTTTTCTTGAGCCTCTTTTCCAAGCAACCCCTCAGTACACCAGACTGCTTAAAGTTTTCAAAACCATCGCAACAAATGCGCCTCTTGCTCGTGTTAAAGCCTACCTAGCAAGCACACTTTACCTTTTGGAAAATACGAGTCCAACCTTTATAGATCGACGCAGCGATGATCTCTTTGGATTTCTAATAGACAAGCTTGCTACCAGCCGGACTTTTTCGGAAGACGAGCCCGTTTGTGAAGTCAGCGCTTTTAGTCACTCCATTGCTTTTCCCTTTCAGTGTAAGAGTGTAATAGGCTTTTTCCTCTGCTTGAGTGGGATGCGATCCCAAGGAAAAGAATTTGTCGATGCCTTGTGCCGTTGTCATACAGCAGTTTCTTTGGTAAAGAATTCGAAGCTGCTACTTGCAGAGCTCCACAACAACCGAACGCTATTTTACTTTGAACTACAAAAAGCAGAAGGTGCGTTTTCTGAAAGTGAAATCCAAGATTTACAAGGCAGTCTCGAAGAGCTCGGCAGCTTTACGGTGGCTAAATGTAAGGCGCCCATTCCTTCTCTCGAGTCTTCTGCCAAAACTTTGCGCTGGCTAATGAAGGAATTTGAAAAAGGGGATCTACCCCATGTGATGATCGATTTGGGGGTACAAACGGATGAAAAACTTAATTTTTTTGTCTTTGTGTGTCAATTCATCAATGACCAAGAAAGCGCATCGAGCAAACCGCCCGACTATCCCAACTTAGAAGTAGAATGCCAGTTTCGAGAGGAGGTAGAAGGAGGAACCAAAGAAGGAGTGGTGTTTAAGATTGCGCTTCCAAACGCCCCCTCTCCTTGGGTAGAAAAAAGGCAACAAATCAGCCGTCTTATCGAAAAATATGTGGGCCCTTTCCGCGATGTCAATGGTGGACTGCTGGAAAAAATAGAGGAAAATTTTGAGGCTTTATCAAAAATTTGCCCCGACCCTAGTAAGGGACTGCGCGGATTTTTTGATTCGATCTATCCAGAAAGTGAGCGCGCGATTTGCGCGCCAGCGCTGCTCAAAACAATCTACTTAGCAACGCAAAAAGAAGAAGGATACACGCTTTTGGACGAAGCAGACGCGTTGGCAGCTATTGTAAAAACCGAAAAAGGCTTTGCAAAAACGTGGAAAGAGGCCTTGAGTAAGCAGTTCCCAAAAGCAGGATTTGCTGAGACTTTTGCTTCAAATATGGCAACGGTATCTTGCTTTTTGCATCATCCAAACCCAAAAGACAGAAAGCTGTTTAAATCAGAAACAGAAACGCTATTTCAAAAATGGACACAGATGGAGACACATGAAACCTTGCGCTTGTGCACTACCTTCCACTTCACCTCTTTTGATCCACGTACAGGGACTGAAGAAGAGACGAGCTATTTACATAAAATGCTTTTTGAAGGGCTAATGCGCATTGGTCCTAGTGGAAAAGCCGAGCCTGCGATTGCGGAAAAAGTTAGTATCTCTAGGAGCAAGGTACACTACAAATTCCACTTAAGAAAAAGCCAATGGTCGAATGGCATGATGCTGACTGCCCATGATTTTCTCCATAGCTGGACCAAGATCCTCGCAAATAAAGAACTTGCCCCTTTAAACTACCTCTTCGATGTGATTGAAAACGCACAGGAGGTAAAAAGAAAAGAATTGCCACCTCGCGCTCTTGGGGTAAATGTTATAGATGACTATACCTTAGAGGTTCGACTGCGAAGCCCCTGTACCCCTTTTTTAGAAGTCTGCGCCCTCACTCTTTTTTCTCCCATTTGCCAAGCTATTGATGAAAAATATCCTGGCTGGATTGAAGCGGACGGGAACGAATATGTGTGCAATGGCCCGTTTTGCTTAGAAAAAAAGGAAGACAATGGCACCGTCATTTTAAAAAAAAATTCCTTCTACTGGGAAGCCGAAAAGACGCTTCTCGAAAGGATAACCATTCCTATTGTTTCACAGGAAGAAGGGGAAAGGCTATTTCTTAACAAACAAGTAGACGCCTTGCTTTACTACTTTTATAAAAATGCTACTCCTCTTGATTTAAATAACTTAGAAGTAACCCGTTTGAAAGGAACCGTTTGTAAACGTTTTCTCTATTTAAACTGCTTAAATCCGCCTTTTCACAATACAAAAGTCAGGAGAGCAATTGCTTTAGCATTAAATAGACAGCAAATCCTGCAAACTTTTCCACATAGTGCTACACCAAGTCTATCTTTTTATTCCTCTTTCCATGCACGAAACGGCAAGAAGATCAGCAATTTGCAGGACATGGAACAGGCGCGAGCTCTTTTCATTGAAGCTTTGGGAGAAGATCCTGAAATAAGAACCACTTTTTTCAATCAAACTATTTTTGTCTTAAAGGGCGCTGAAGATTTGGCAGCTGCTCTTTGTGATCGCATAAACGCAATGTTTAGTGCAAACTGGAGCATTTCTATTTTGCAGGTTGGCTTAAGGGACTACTACAAACATGGGGAAGATGCCGGAGCTTCGATCGGTAGCTGGATAGACAGAACATGCGACCCTGCATATTTCCTAGGCATCTTCTCTTCGAAAGATAATCCTACCAATTTGTCTCATTGGACCCACCCCTGGATGCAATCCATCATTGACAGACTCAAAGTAGTAAAAGACCAAAAGGAAAGAAAACAACTCCTCAAAAATGCTGAAGCGCTATTATTTGAAGAAATGCCTATGATTCCACTGCTTGACGTAGAATACCCTTCCTTTTGCCACTCTCATGTACAAGGGATTTATGCGAACCATTTACAGCAATTCGATGTTCGGTATGCGTTTAAAAAGCTACCGTCGACTTTAAAAACCGGGAAAAAGAAGGGTACTTAATTGAGGAAATGTTATCAATACCGGCATATTCGCCTTTATCGACAGTAAAGTGCCTCATCCCGCCCCCACGGACAACGTAAAAGTGTGGCTCAAGCATGTCTTTCTCCTCAAAAATAAAAAAAGGAAGTTTCACTCTACTAAATCTATCTAAAGCTTCATTCTTGGCAAGTGTACCTAAAAAGTTTGAGTGGGAACGAATAGTTTTTAAAAGATCGTTAGCAGAAGGAATGTGGTAGTGCGCAAACACTGCTTTAAGACCTAGATGATAAGCTTTTAAATTCTGCTGCGTTTCCATGGCTAAGAGGCAGGAAAAGCGCTTTGGTTCTTGGCTTGGCACGCTCATGACTCGCCTTGGTTGTAAAATGTTGGCCGCGCACTGCATTGCCCGCGCTTTATTGATTACTGAAAGGCTCAAAACAGCCACAAATATGATTTTAAGCAGGGTTTCTTTCATCTTTACCTCCTAAAGGTTGTGTCTTTTCACCTAAAAGCGTCTGAAGAAATACCTACAATCCCACTCCTCAACGTAGGTCATCCCTCTTTCTGTCATTACAGGGGATTTATGCGAACCCGTTTATATCAGTTTGATATTCGGTCGTTTAAAAAACTGCCGTTGACTCTAAAAAGTGAGTAAGAGAGGGGTACTGAATTGAGGAAAAGTTATCAATTCCGGCATATCCACTTCTATTCACAGTAAAATGCCTCATCCCGCCCCCATGGACAACGTAAA
>JAUIKQ010000054.1 GCA_030430655.1 Chlamydiia bacterium | reverse complement strand
GAGGCTTTACTGTGCACAAGACTCGGCAAGTTGGTTTGGCTCTTTTAATTGGAGCTGTCTTGGGAATAAGTACCTATGCTTATGCAAACCATCCCTCTTCCATCGATTTAAGAGCACAAATACGACCTATTATCTTATCTAAAGCAGAAGGTATTGATTGGGCCCGGCTTTGTATACAGCAGTATCCCGAAGTCCTTTGGCTTGCAAACGAAGACGTGCGAGTAACAGAAGAAGGAAAGGCGACGCTAGAAAGTCCATATTCTGAGCAGCTATTTGGAAAGAAATTTATTGAGTTTGATCGAACCTTGATGACGCTCCGCTGCTTACGGCTTATTCTCGAGGGTAGTGATGACGCTTACGAAGCGTTTACTAAGGCGCAACCAAAAAGCGCGAGGCTGAGTAGAGAAAGCTTTAAAACTCTACATGGGCAGGGTCTGCTTTTGTTACAATCTCAGTTTCTGGGCATGTCTGAGCTAGAAATAATGCAGGCTATGGAAGCGGCTCTTGTATTAGGCGACATTGGAAAAAGTGAAAAGGCAAGAAAGGTATTTCAAGCTTACGGCGCAAAAGCACCAGATCACGACGATTTTCGCGAAGAAGCTATTCGAATCCTTCAAAAAAAACCGGACCTTTGTCCCACCTTTGACTGCCTTACTCCCGCTGCAAGAGAGCTGATTGTCCGGACAGCGAACCTCGCTCACTATGGACACATTACCCACATTGAGGGAGGGGCAGGTATGTTCTCTAAATTAAGAGAAAGTGGCATACTCAGCGCTTCCCCCATTCTTCTGGCGTTTGACCATTTTGTGCATACTTGTGACGTTGCTGGAGCGTTGGGTCATGTCAATAATCGGTCTTCTTTGGTTTACACGGAGTTTTCTCATCTTGCATTGCAAGGGGCGCTTGAATCTTGCAGAGTTTTGGCAAATCCCGGTAAGACAGAAATGGATGCATATAACACGTATTTGTCTATCAGAGCACGTTGGCTAGGCTTAAGTATAGACCGTGATCGAGTAGATCGCGTATTAACAAAAGTAGGGGCGATGCTTCGGTTATTCACCCCGGAGGAAGGTGCTGTTCTTAAGCAAGCTGTTTTAGAATTGCCTCCAAGTATACGAGATAGGATTATCAAGCAGTTAGATGTCGAAGAGCAAGAGGAGCTGGGTCGCACCCCTACGTATATCCCTGCTCTGCTTGTCAATTTGGCAAATAACCCTCAGTTAGGTGCGTCGAAGGAAGAAAGGCTTTCACAAGCGGTTATTTTAGGACTCCCTTTTATTGCACGCGTGTTGGAAAGCCACAAAGAGCATTTAGCTTGTCTTCAGGCAGATCCTACTGTTCCTCTTTGTTTTAATAAAGCTGCGGGCATTGCAAAAACAAGTCCTGTTAGACTAAACGGAGATTACCATATTGATTCTGAGGGCAATGTATGTATCTGCGCGCTTTAAAATTCTTTAGCGCATCAATGCGCAAAATTTTCTCCGTTTCTAAGGCATGCTTGCTTTTTGTGTTCGTGGGAGGGGTTGCTTCGTTGCAGGCCACCTTTGCCACAGGATTTCAAGCTGTTATTTTCGATTGCGATGGGGTTTTAGTTGATACAGAATATCTAAAGTTTTTGGCATGGCAAGGGGCTTTGGATGCGCAAGGCATCCCATTCTCTATTGAAGAGTATATACCTCTTGTTGGACATAGCTCAAAAAATATTCTGGAAGGGATTCGGAAGGCCAAGAAAATAGATCTTCCAAAAGAAGTGATTACAGCAAAAAACGTTGAATATAAGCGGTTGCAAAAGCAGGGCGTCGTTCCTATTAGAGAAATGGTAGATTTTGCGCTGCATCTATTTAAAAATAAAGAGAAGCTCGGTATTCAATTAGGACTCGCTTCTTCGGCGCCAAAAGAACAGATTTTAGCCAATCTCAGACAAATCGGGTTGGAGGATATTTTTGATTTGATTCTCTCGGGGTCTGATGACTTAACCCACTATGTGGATGAAGAGGGGACGAACAAACCCAAGCCTTATATCTATATGGAGATGGCGAAACAGCTTGGTGTGTCTCCAGAGCTCTGTCTCGTATTCGAAGATACGAAGGCGGGAGTAGATGCTGCCAAAGGGGCAGGCATGGTCCCAGTTGCAGTGCCAAACAAGTTGACCTTCAATCATGATTTTTCAAACGCTGATCGCATTATTTCCTCCTACAAAGAAGTGCTTTTCTTGGGCTTTTGAAAAGTGGAAAAATAGAGATATTTTTTTAAATAACTCATGGCTCCAAGAGGCTCTTACAAAAAACAAGACAGTTTCAATGTCGGCTAGAGGGTTAGTCCATCCTTTTCCAGGAAAGGTCTCTTTCTAGAAAGTAAGCGGTATGGCTGTCTGGTTGAAGGCAGACAAGCTGCACCCAGCCATTGCCAAAGAGTTTTTGCAAGAGAGGTTGGGCTTGAATGATTGTCTCGAGCCTTTTGATGGGTGCATAAACAACGGTCATCAATCTTTGCGGTTCATGGTAGGGCTCTTTGTCGGTTGCATACACTGACTGCAATGGCAAGCCGGTCATTAAATCGCTTCCATTGCCTTGAATGACTCCAATTTTGCCGGTGATGTTCTTGGTTATTTTACTCCCAGATCCAAAAGAGACATTGTCAAGGGTAGAAAAGAGATACTGTGCATTGATCCATTGCGCAACAACCATCGGCGCTGTGAGTATGGCTTCAAGAGATTTTCCTTTCATGTCTTGTGTGTGATCATAGCAGTGGAGAAAACATCTTCCGTCTAGATCCATTGAAGCGGTTAGACTGCGCGGGCCTACAATGAAAGCGGCATTTTTAGCCAGTCCCCACTCCGGGCGTATCTCCGCCCAGTCCTGAGAGAGTTGCTTTATGCGATGCTTCGGGATGGAAGGGGCCGATGTGGGCTTTAGCTTTTTTAGTCGTAAAAGGCTGTTGGTTTTTTGCGCTTTTGCTAAATCTTTTCGAAGCTCTGCTAAACCATCGTAGGGCTCTTGGCTATGTAAAATGACTTCATCTGTGGTGGTGTTGTGGGTGGCTCCGATAAACCGTGTTGTTTCTGGAATGACGATCCCTTGCTTTGCAAGGTGTTTTTTTATCCGAGGTTGATTGAGGATTTTGGCGAGTGTTTGCGCATTATCGGACCCATGGTTTCCTCCGCAAGCGCCGCAATCGAGCGCTGAAGCAAAGGCATTATTTTGACTGCTGCTTTTGTGCCCACAAAAAACGATTAAGGGGGCAAAGCGCTTGGTCAAACCGAGCACCTTTAATACATTTTCTGCATAGGCGCACTGCTCCTCTATTGAAATAGCATCAAGAGATGGCGTGGCTGGTGAGGGAGGATCGATCAAGTTTGTTATCGCTTTTTTGAGCCTATTTGCAAGCCTTGGGGAGAATGTACGCAGCCCAATCCAGGTTCCGCTTGCTATTCCAAGGCTTTCAGCGGCAGCAAAGGGCGCCGCAAAGGTGTATTTGACAGATTGATAGAGCTGTTTTATTGCAGCTAAGGATGCATACCCTTTCCAGCTCTGGCAGGTCTTTCCTGTTGCGGGGAAGGGAGTTTTTTTTATCTCATGTTTAGCCGAAACCAATACAGGACAGGCCGTATGCGACTCTCCTGTTGTCATATCGGTAAACTTGGCAGGAATGCCAAAGAATCCCGCAAAGCCAAAAGTTTCGTAATTTCCCGTTGCTTCCAATGCTTTTCGGAATGGCTCAGACCGCACGTCTATACAAAACACCAGCTGGGCTGAAGGTAAGAAAGGTGTTGTTTGTTTTTGTTCTTTTAGCATCTTAAGGAGGGCTGGGCGGTAATTTTTTTCCATTTGCTCTATTTGTTGCAGGGGGCTTTTTTGTGTTTGAGATTTTTTTAATGCCTGCTCATGCCAATTTAGTAATGTTTTTGCTTCTGGCCACAGAAGGTAGGTAATGGTAGCTCGAAGCGCTAAGTACTCCATTTCGATATTCGAGCGATTTTGTTGGTTTTCTTGGCGCCATGTGGATTGATATTTTATGTAGCTTGCCCAACCTGGCATTGTGGTCAGTAAAAGGGTCAGAAATACGTGCATTTCTTCCTTTGAAACTTGCAGCAGATTTAAAGAGAGTGCGAGAGCTTGCTCTGGCAGAGCGGGTAAATGTGTAAGCCAGCGGATTTTTTTGGCCTGTTTCTTGTGCAGATGTGTATCATAGACAGCAAGCTGTTTGTAGGCAGCGTACAGGCCGGCGCTTTTTAGCGGCATCGCAATCGTGGCCTGCCCCTCATCAAAATAGGCTTGCAGCCACTTCATGGTTTCTCGATTTACCTCTTCCATAGGCTCTGGTAGAGAGCTTTGTTGAAAATAGGCAGACGCTTTTAAAAGCGCTTCTTCCACTTGTAGGTTTTCAAAGCCTTGTAAGGGATTAACAGCGATCAGGCTTTTTAATGGCCAAAATGGGGCAATGCATTGCCAGGCTTTTTTTGTAGCAGCAACGAAGTCGGGTGTTTTATCCGATGCTGGGGGGTTGCTGCCTTTTTTGATAAGCGTGGGTATCGTGGTATTCATGTGTATCTCATAAATATTTATATTGGTTGCGGTGGGGGGTTACCGTTTTTGGATGAGGTTGGCTCGCATTGAGGGCCGTGACATACCCTCTCATTGTGAAGGCGTGTAGCTTTCTTATTTTCGCTATCTGTTTAAAAAAAAGCATGGACAGCCACGAAGCGATTAAAAGGAAAATAGCTGCTATGTGAAAGCCGTTCAAGGTCTGTGGTTTTATTAGCTGCATGGGTTGAATAGCCATTGTTATCAAAGACATGCCAGCGCCGTAAGCAAGACCCGTCACGCTCGTGACCAAGAGTGCAATAACCGTTTTAAACCGCACTCTTAGAGACAAAACGGTCAGCGCTGCTTGAGTCGAAGCTAAGAGCGCCACTACCATTAGTACCAAGGTGGTATCTTTTGCTATCCATGGTTTTCCACTTGCCAATGAGAAGCAGTAGCTCCCTAAAAGACCACAGAGTAGAGCGCTGCTTAATGTGCCTATTTTTGGTGGATAGTTGAGCGGATGCCGTTTTTCATGGCTGGCGCCAGCGCTTGCGAGAAATAGGTAGGCTTTAAACATTCCGTGTGTGACGAGGTGCGCTATTGCAGCGGCAAAAAGTCCAAGTCCGCACTGCGCAAGCATAAAACCCATTTGCCCCATCGTCGAGCAGGCTAGCATGCGCTTGACATCATTTTGCAGGAGTTTCCAAAACGTTCCTATAAATGCTGTTGTCATGCCAATGACAAAGATCGTGGTCAAGAAGTAGGGGTGTGTTATGTAAAGCGGTGCAAAACGCACAAGTAAAAAACCACCTCCATTTATCAGGCCAGCGTGCATAATTGCAGAGACAGGGGTGGGAGAATTTAACGAGCTGATGAGCCAACGGTGAAATGGCCAAATGGCTGACTGGGTCATCGCTCCAATCAATAGTAAAAGGGAAATAGGGATGCACAAAAAGGGATCTAGCTTTTTTTGCATCAATAGCTTTATCGAAGTTTCTCCCGTTGCCATATACAAAATGAAAAAGGCAATGCCGATGCAAAAAGCGCCAAGCAGATAATTTTTTCCGGCAAGTAAGCCACTGTTTTTCGCCGCTTTCCATTGAGCCTTGTGAATCATTAACTTGACTACAAGAAAGTTGCTGACGCACCATCCACCAAAGAAGAAGAGTAAGTGATCCGTGCTTACCATGACTGCAGTTGACAAAAGCAAGAAAAATAAATAGGAGAAAAACGAGCGATAGCGGGTGTCTCCCTTCAGGTAGCGAGAGGCAAAGCTTCCCACAGACAGGCCGATGAAAGTAATAAGCATTAGGAGAATGATCGCAATGGGGTCAAAGGCAAAAAAATATCTAACAAACTCAAACATAGAAGGATAAGTATTATTCGTTCTTGATTGACTTCCATGATACAATGGACTATCCTATAAGTAAAATTGAAAATGCTGATTAATTACATTAGAAATACTTATGGATCTAGACAGCTTTTCCTTGCAGTGTTTTATCGCAACTGTAGAAACTAAAAATTTCACTAAGGCTGCAGAGCGGGTGAAACGGACCCAGTCTGCCGTGAGTCAGCAAATCGCAAAGCTCGAAAAATTTGTTGGGGGCGCGCTCATAGTGCGAAGCAAGACTCTGCGTTTAACGCCGCGAGGGGAGATTTTTCTTGGATATGCAAGGAGAATTTTTGCTCTGCAGTACGAAGTGATCGATCGGTTTAAAAAACCCGAGCTGGAAGGTGAGGTCCGCTTTGGACTGCCAGAAGATTTTGCGACGGTGTTTTTGTCGGAGGTGCTTGCCGATTTCTCGCGCATTCACCCGCGTATATTACTGAACATTGAGTGTGATTTAACACTTAAGCTTTTTGATCGTTTTAAGAAAAAAGCTTTTGATCTTGTGCTGGTAAAGATGAATCGCCCCGAAGATTTCCCCAATGGTCTCAACGTCTGGTCTGAGCCGCTCAGATGGGTTGGTGACCCTAGGTTAATAGAAAAAAGCAGACCTGTTCCTTTGGTGTTGTCTCCATTTCCTTGTGTTTACCGCACCGCAGGCATTAGGTCTTTGGAGTTAGCAGGCCGGTCTTGGAGGCTTGTCTTCACAAGTCCTAGCTATGCGGGAAAAGTAGCCGCAGTGCGAGCGGGAATGGGAATAACCATAATGCCTCGCACCATGATTCCAAACGATTTAGAAGTCATTGACTTGTCTCTCCTTCCTAGCCTTTCTGATAACCATGTCTCCCTGCTCAAATACCGAAAAGATGCGCCTGCAATCAATACGCTAGAAGCGTTCGTGATAAGAAAGCTCAATCACTAGGCATCCCTCTTACAAAAAGATTGGAGGAGGAGCAGGACCGCCAGAATGCGTTAATCTTCTTCCTCTTTTAAATAACGCTCCAAATCAAGCGTCCATTTTGTAAGCACACTTTTTTCTTTTAGCTGTTGGTGGTTTTGATGAAGGTCTTTCAACATTTCCATGAAAGGGAAAGGAAACCATTCTTTTCCGGCGTGTTTTAGTAAATAAAATCCAAAAGAATACTCTGCATCTTTGGGAAAATGGTTCATACCTGCAATTGCGGACAGTAAGTTGTGGATGTTGTCTGGTAAGTGGGTTGTAAGTTTTAGGTATTCAATGTGGTCTATGATCTGTTCCCAAATTTGGGATAGCTTTTGAATATAAGAAATATTTTCACTTTGATCTTTCTCTCCTAGCTGTTGCAGTAAAGCGAGTAAAGCGTGCGCCTTTGTCGCAAGGTCGGTGTTATGCTGAAGGTGTTTGCGATTTTTAGTAAAAAAGTGCACGAGTTTTTTGAGCAGAAAAAGCGTGACTTGATAGGGAGAAGATTTTTTTCCTTCTTTATCAAATGGGTGGGGGCGGTGATCCGCTCTGCTCAGCTTTTCTATTTCGCTAATGCGAATCTTTTCCCGCTCTTCTCTCGAAAGAGGACGGATAGGCTTATTAAATCCATTCATAATAATGTTAATAATAGTAACAAATTCAATATTTTCATATAAATTTTGCGGTTTTGACTAGAAATTCTTTTTGTTATAAAATAGCCGGCCAGGCCAGAGCGTTTAACAAGCGGTTTTGGCGAGTTGACTTGCAAAGAGAGTTGTGTTGGTCTATCTTTGAGATACAGAGCAGCGCGTTTGCTACCTAAGTTAACTTGATAAGCAATAAGATAGAATTAACATGCGTTTCCTTCAGTTTTTTTTTAAAGGGTTGCAATCGCAGTTTTTGCCAACATGCGATGAGAAGGTTGTAGATAAGTATCGGTATTGGCGTATGCGCATTTTCTATGGGATGTATGTTGGATACGCTTTTTACTACCTAACAAGAAAAAGCTTTACTTTTGCCATGCCCTCCATGATTCAGGATTTAGGGTTCACAAAAGGAGATCTTGGGATTTTGGCGACCATTTTTTCTGTGGTCTATGCGGTAAGCAAGTTTATAAGCGGTATGTTTGCAGACCGTGTGAATCCCCGTTACTTTATGTCTGTTGGTTTGATTTTAACCGGCGTATGTAATATTTTATTTGGCCTTAATTCCTCTATTATTTTTCTCATCCTCTTTTGGGGGCTAAATGGGTGGTTTCAGGGTTTTGGTTGGCCTCCCTGCGCGCGCTTACTCAGCTACTGGTATGCCCAGTCGGAAAGAGGGAGATGGTGGGGTCTTTGGAATACGTCTCATAATGTGGGGGGGGCGCTCATCCCGATAATTGTGGCTTATATTGCGCAAAGCTATGGATGGCGCAGCGCAATGTACGCTCCAGGCATTTGCTGTATTGGCATAGGTTTTTTTTTAATGAACCGTCTACGCGACACACCAAAGTCTTTGGGCCTTCCGGTGATCGAAGACTGTATTCACGATCAAGAAGCGCCCCCTCAGAGCGATGAAAAGGGAGTAAGTGCTTTTCAGATGCTGTCACACTATGTTTTGAAAAATCCTGCGATTTGGCTCCTTGCTATTGCTTATTTCTTTATCTATATCATACGGACTGCTGTAAATGACTGGGGACCTTTGTTCTTGATTGAATTTAAGGGATTTTCAAAAGTAGCTGCCGGTTGGTCTATTAGTTGCTTTGAGATAGGGGGCTTTTTTGGCAGCTTAGCTGCTGGGTGGTCTTCGGATAAAATTTTTAAAGGCAATAGGGGCCCAATCAATGCCTTATTTTCTATCGGTGTTGTGGGAGCAATTATTGTTTTGTATTTAGTGCCAAATTTTAGCTATATATTTAGCGCTGCCGTTATGTTTGCTGTGGGCTTTTTGATTTTTGGTCCACAAATGCTTATGGGAATCGCAGCGGCTGAGATGGCGCATAAACGCGCGGCTGGGGCCGCTACAGGTTTTATTGGCTGGTTTGCGTATATTGGTTCTGCTGTTGCAGGGTTTCCTATCATTAAAGTGGCCCAAGAATACGGTTGGAGCGCTTTTTTATTGGTGATTGTTGGTTGTGGATGCGTTGCAAGTGCTTTACTGCTGCCTCTTTGGTCCGCAAAACAGCGCACGATTGCAACGCCTTCTTAAAAATAGACCTTTTAGAAGAGACAATGGTATGACACAGCAGTGGGTTTCTTTAAACAATCATTCACAGTATTCTATTTTAAACTCCACAGCGTCTGTGCAAGATTTAGTACAGGCAGCCGCAAGCGATAATATGCAGGCTTTGGCGCTTACAGACTTTTGTAACTTGTTTGGCGCCGTAGAATTTTACAAGGCAAGCATGGCAGCGAATATCCATCCTATTATTGGGATTGAATTAATGATGGCGCCAAGGTCTTGCAGAGAAAAAAAACGGTTGGCAGGCGAGCGTGCCGGCTTTCCTCTTATTTTACTTGCGAAAAATGGGACTGGTTACCGTAACTTGTGCAAGCTTTCCTCTATCGCTTATTTGGAGGGCTTTTATTATACCCCGCGTATTGACAAAGAGCTGCTCGAGTCTTACCGCGAAGGGCTGATCTGTTTGGTGGGTTCCTTAAGCAGCCTTATAGGCACCTATTTTCTTGAGGGCAATCAGGCAGATTGCAAGGCAACAATTGCTTTTTTCCACCAATTGTTTAAAGAAGATCTGTATTTTGAGTTGCAGCGCCATAAGATGAGCGAGGCCGATATTCGGTTGGATCGGATGCACCAAGAAACATGGCTGCACCAGCAATACACCCAGTTTGTGCAAGATCAAGAAAACCTGAATGCGTATTTAGCTGAATATGGCAAGCAAGAGGGCATTGCTACAGTTGCTACAAATGCCGTTCACTATATCCACAGAGAGGATTGGCAATCCCATGAAATTTTGCTCAATGTACAATCGGGAGAGCCTTGCGAGATTTGGGAGCAGCAATCGGGCCTTGCAAGACGCCGCGTTTTGAACCCAAAACGTCGGGTGAAACCAACGCACGAGCTGTATTTTAAAAACCAAGAGCAGATGGGCAGTCTCTTTGCGGATAGCCCACAAAGCCTGCTTGCTACTTTAGAAATTGCCAAAAAATGTGCTTTCCATTTCGATTTTAAGACAAAGTTTTATCCCGTGTTCACCCCTCCGGGTTTTGAGGGAGGAGAAGAAAAAGCGCGTGTAAGAGCAGTAGAGCAGTATTTACGTACGCTTTGTGAAACGGGGATTCAAAAACGGTATACTCAAGAGCGGCTTGCGGCTTTGCAAGCCAAATACAAAGAGCAAGACCCATTACAAGTGGTCAAAGAACGTTTGGACTATGAGCTGGAAGTGATTATGTCTAAAGGCATGTGCGATTACCTGTTGATTGTATATGACTTTATCGCTTGGGCCAAAAATAAAAACATTCCTGTTGGCCCTGGAAGGGGATCTGGGGTGGGATCTATTATTCTTTTTTTAATTGGGATAACAGATATTGAGCCGCTGAGGTTTGATCTCTTCTTTGAGCGTTTTATCAATCCAGAGCGCCCTTCTTACCCCGATATTGATGTAGATATTTGCATGGAAAGGCGTGCGGAGGTGATTGAGTATACCTTGCAAAAATATGGTCATGATCACGTTGCGCAGATCATCACTTTTGGCACCATGAAAG
>JAUIKQ010000053.1 GCA_030430655.1 Chlamydiia bacterium | reverse complement strand
TCTCCACTTCCCAAAGGATAATTCCTGACCACTCTCCATGGGCCCACATTATAATTTTTGGAACATAAAAAAGGCAAGCGATTAGACGATTAAAACAGAGCTACTGCCAGCTTTAAGATGTAAATTTTTTAATCCCAAGGAAAAGGCTTTTTAGGGGGAGGCACAGAAGCTTGCTTTGAGAAAATATCTCCGGCGACATCAAATATGCCTCCCCAAATTCCTCCAGCGCGTTTGCCTTCTTGAGAGGCTATCAAAATACCAATTTGTGTGACTGCCTGCTGCTTATCGATAGCAATATTGCCAAAACTTCCTCGCACAGGTATTTGCAAAACATAGTCTGAACTTATGTTTTTAATCCCAAGGGCCTGTCGCAGCGCAGACGCAGTTAGCCCAAGGGTCATATCAATTTGTTGTTTTACTGGGAAAATCTCTCCCCAGCACGCAATCTCATACTTTTGATCGTACAAAATTTCTGTTCGTTCTATATCGAGAGTCCCTTGCTTCAAGTGAAAATCGCAAGGAGCGAACCAAAGGGGGACATGGGACCTGTGAATTTTAAGAATGTCGTTGATAGTTTGTATATTCCCTCTATTAGCAACGGTTAATTTTCCTATATTGCATCGCCCATTTCGAAACTCTCCTTCTTCTAGCCAGTGCTGATTGAGCGGAATAGAAAAGTGCGCTTTAGGAATAGTGAGTGTAATGGGAGATTGGACAGAAGCAATAAAAACAGCGCTCTTGCCATACAGATACTTTCTAAATTCTTCAGATAATGTCAAAGCAGAAGTAAAAGGGCTTGTTAGGTGGAGTTTATTTTTATAGCACACCCCTTCTAAGCTTGCATCTAGCTGAGAAGAATGCAGCTGTAAAATGCACGGACCTTGCCCTTCACGCAGCTCAAGTTTGCCATGCATGTTGAGGAAATTTCCGAGCAATAAAGAGCTTGCTTCATGAAAGACATCTAGCACCTTTGTTGGAAGGTTAGTCGACTCTAATTTAATGGAAAGGTTATGGACGTCTTGCGCTTTGCCCTGGGCTTTCATACTGCCTTTTTGTTGGCCAGCGACCACATCTGCATGTGTAGAAAAATCAAAGGCCGTCTTTTCCTTTTTATCGAGTTTTAGATCAAAGGCCTCAACATGTGTTGTCTCTTTTTTAGTCATGAAAGAGAGTTTTGGGCAGCCAATATGCCCCTTCCCTGTTGTGGTATCCCATGTGTGCTGTGTTGCCACATCTTTTAATGAGAAAACAATAGCGCTTGCTGATTCAAAGTGGATAGAGGGGTTAAGGTGTAGCTGCCCTTTGAGCGCTTCATAACCCTTTGCTGTTAGTAAGTACTGTCCTTCTAAATCGTGGATCGAAGTGCTGTTTTGGGTTGTTGTAACATCACCTTTACAAGATAAAAGCTCTGTATCTATCCGGCCTGCAAGGGTATGCATCTGTTTTTCGCGCTCCCACTGTATCTTTCCTGTTATCTTTTTCCCGAGTAGAGGAGAGAGATGGATAAACTCAGGGTAGAAGGCGTCAATAGCAAGGGAAGGTAAATTTGTCATATTGAGATCGGCACTCATTTTTTTTGGATCTAACTTGCCCTTCACCTGAAAATCCCCCTTTTGCTGCTGGGCCTGAGCAGTTCCTTGGAATATCCAGTTTCCGTGTAGCTTATTGATGTTCCCATTAAAATTTAAGTCGCTTAAAGCCAAAGGAATACCATCTTCTGAGGCTAGCAGCATTTCTTTTATGTTGGCTGTAAACGCGCACTGGAGCTTTGGCAAGAAGTTGTCTAGTTTTGATTCTAGCTCTTTTATCTCTACGAGAAGAGGCACTTGATCTAGCATGTTTGGGATAAAGCGATGCAAAGCGTGTGGAGGGATCGTCCAAGAAAGCATGGATGGGGATAACAGATGGAGATGCTGATTTTTATCGATAGCTGCCGACCCACTGGCTTTTATGGATTCACTGTTTATGTTGAGTGTGAATTGAGGCAGATGGGGCTTTTTGTCTTTTAAGGAAGCTATTGCTTTGCCCTCCAAGTGACAAACGCCTCCTAGCGCGCGGGTAAACGCCTCTGTTTTTATGTTAGCAGAGTAGAGACACTCCAAATCGGCAAAGCTCTTGCCCTGGACACTAAGGAACAGATCAGAGACATGGGTTGTTTTTAAAACGGGTAGGTCAAGTGCGAGAGGGTCGCTGTTAAATAGCATATTCAATGAGCCTTCGAGCTTATCGTTTACCATCATTTCTTTAAGCTCTAGCTTGGTATTGACAGGATAGAGGACTGGGAGTAGCGTGGTTGAAACTTGCCAGAGGATAGGATAAGGGGAGGATAGGTGCCAGTTTTCCTCTTTTTTTTCGGCATGCAGACTATTGATGTTACACAAAGGAGAGGTCAGCGTGCATTTAAAAGTATTAAATGTTGGTGAATCTACCTCAATAGAAAGGGTGTTGCCTAGAAAAGGTTCTACATCTACTTTAGAAAAATTTTCTATTAAAGCAACAGGAGCATTTTTTAAAGAGAGGCGCACAGAAGAAAGGCTACTTAAAGCAAACTCTGGTTTTGTACATTTGATTTCGCTAGATAAAGTGCTTGGAGAAAAATCTGCATATTGCGCTTGGGTATCTACCTGTATAGAAGCTACTTGTTTTTGCTTCGCACATTGGATGGTTGTACGCTCCAAAGATAGGAGCTTGCCAAGGGTAATGCGTGTAGGGGACAAAGAGGCACTTGCCTTTGCTTCTATGGTGTCCCAGCTAAAGTGGAAAGGATTGAAGGAAAGGACATCGCAGTTTACATTCAGCCTAAAAGGCGAGTGCACCTCAATGTTGGGCAACCATTGGCGAATACATTTTTGTGCAACAGGGCCTGTGATATCCCAGGCTACTGTAAGAGGGGAGGAGAGTCTTAACTCCTCAATCAGACCTTCCCACTCAGCATCAACGGACAGTAAATTAGAAGTCAACGCTGTTTTTGCAACGACTTGGCGAGACAAGGCGCCTTCGCTGTCTATATTAAAGGTGGGGCCTAAGAGAGAAGTAGCCGAAAAGTTTGAAAAGAAAGGCTGCAAAACGACGGTAGGAAGCCTTTCGCCTTGTATCTTCCATTTCCAAAGCGCATCAAAATGGCTTATTTCCAGGTTAAAAGGCTGGTTTTCTACTTCGCCAGACCCTATAAGCTGGACGCTACGACCGTGGGTTTTAAGTGTTAGCTGAATATCTTCTACGCGCACACCGTTGCTTGCGGTTACAGTGCCACTTGTGACCTTCATGCCTTTGACAGATAAAGACTCGAGAACTGGGGGCGCGTTTTCTACCCATTTTACCTTTAATCCCTCTCGAAGCAAAAGAGAGAACAGGGAAGCTTCTATTTCTATTGCTTCAGCTTTGACCTCAGCATTAGGGGTTTTCCATAAGATAAGCGAAGCTTTTTGTGGGCCAAACCACCGGATTTTGAGCGAGCCTACAGACAACGAAGTGTGCTTGCCCTGAACCATAGATTCAAAAATCGCTGTTCCTGGACGACTTGAGACCAACCAGGGGAATGCGAATAGCAAAACAGCGATAACGCCCAAGGCAACAAAAAGTGTTTTCTTCATTTCGGTAAGCTCTTTCTTCTCATTATTTAGCCGTCACTTTTACCACAAGATGCTTTCGGGTTCAAAGAAAAGTTGATCTACAATGAAAAATTTAGTAATTGTAATAGCAGGTTATGGGGCAAAGGAGAAACGCGCGTGCAAGACAACGGGCTTACCCGGTGGATTATTTATTTATCTAATTTTGGCTATGTGGTTGGCTGCGTTATCCTGTACTTTGTTGCCTTTGGCATTATTGCTGCAAGTGTTTTATCTATTATTCGAGATCTGTCCTCTGCCTCGTTTACCGTATACAAACTGCTGGATGAAGTAGGTCTTTTGGTTTTTTCCATAGCGGTTATTGATGTTTCCAAGTATTTGATGATAGAAGAGGTGCTCAAGCGAGGGGAAGAAAGAGCGCCTCAAGAGACGCGCAAAGCTTTGGGGAAATTTGCGATTATTATTGCTACAGCTCTTTCTTTGGAGGGGCTTGTGCTAACAATTGAAGTGGCTAAAACCGACGTGACCAAAATATTTTATCCCATAGGCGTACTTGTTTCGTCCACCATATTCATTTTAGGTATAGGGTCTTACCAGAAGCTCAATGCGGCATCAGACGAGTAAAAAGAGCGCTTCTATTTATAACTATCTAAAAACCAAATACTTGCATATTTTTCTTTTTGTATCAAACATTAAAAATGTGAATCATTAATTAATTTTATTATAAAATAATTTAAATAATTATATTAATTTGTTATAATAATTATAAACACAATAAAAAAATAATAAGGTGGCTTAATATGATTTCAGGAATAAAGTCTGGTGCTGTTAGTTTAATTAAAATGTTTACACAGCCCATAACTACAAGCTTAACAAACAGAAAAATAGCTAAACTACAAAAAGAAATTTCGCGAAATAACGACAAGGTATCAGCAGCAGAAAATCAACTAAAAGATAAGAATATACAACATCTTGAGATAACTCTTGATTTGACTGGTAGCACTAAAGAAAAGATCACAAGTGCGCAACAGGCAAAGGAAAAGGCAGACAGCTTTAAAGAAAGTATACATGATAGCACGAAACCAGATGTGGCAGCCGCGCTTCGATTGATAACAGTGTCGTTTTCTTTATCTAAGGTCCCCGCATTACTTTCAGCAAATGACGAGAAAGAACGGCACATAGCTCAGCTACAAGCAAAGCTACCGAAAAAAGATGTGCGTATCTCTCCAATTGCTAAAGAAAATAGCGAAAAAGCAGCTGATCGCTCTGTCAAAGCACAGATACATTTTTCTCGATTAGCATAAACAAAAACAGCTTTTCTATGCGCGGCCTCTTATTTTATTACCTTTCTGGTAGTATAGAGGCTGCATAAACATAAGCAATACCTATGGGGATAAATAATAAGCCGCTTGAAAATAGACCCAAAAGGATCAAGACTGCGCGTATGATCCAAGGCTCTTTCAACTTGCAAAAGGCAGCAATACCGCTACAAACGCCCCCTAAAATCTTATTTTTTGTCGATCTATATAACGTTTTATGCGGATAAACAATATACGGTCCTCTAGGCGCCGTAGGCATAAGCAAAAAAGCGATTAAATAAAGAAGGGGCATCAGCAAAAAACCCGTCACAATCGTGAAAAAAACAAACAAAATGCGCAACACATTTGGATCTACCTTCAATAGCCGACCCAATCCTCCCAATACGCCACCAAGCTTGCGGTTCCACCTCTCTTTGTAAAAACGCATCTTTAATTCCACCTCTTCGCAAAATCAAATCCTTTAGGAAAAGGAGGAAGAGCGTGCCATGCCAGTTTTTTGCCTGTGGTAGGGTGAATCAATTCCAAGCGATAGGCATGAAGCGCTAGTCGATGGAAAGGATTTTTGGTTGAGCCGTAACGTTCATCACCCAAGACGGGGTGCCCATTTTCGCTTAAATGGACACGAATTTGGTGTTTTTTACCTGTTTGTAGGCTTACCCGCATTAGTGTCCACGAAGGGTAACGTTTGACCACAGAAAAGTGAGTAATAGCCAAAGCACCCTTATAGGGGTGGGAGCGTACCTTATAATCTGGTTGTTCATACAGATTAGAGGTGATTGTGCCTTGGTTTTTTTCCACAATCTATTCTACAGCAACACACTACTCCCTTTTAACGCTGTGCGTTGCAAATTGTTCTTGCAGCCCTTCCCTTGCTTTTTGTGAGTAAGCAAAACAAATCACTCCTGAGGCCTGCTGATCGAGCCTATGCACAGGAAAGACACGCCCTTTTAAACGGCGTCTTTTTAAAATAGCGTGCAAAGTATGAAAAGACTCTGTGTCTGTTTCCACAGAGAGCAAATTCGCAGGCTTATTGACAATAACTAAATCCCGATCCTCATAGAGAAGTTTAACCTCTTGTTCTAAAGGTTGCTCTTTTTTCAGTAACCGCACAACTTCCCCCGGCTTCACTTGTTTTGTCATTTTTGTAACAACAGAGCCGTTGACCGTAATGCGTCGCTGCTTTACCCACTCCTTCCTTTGCGTATTAGAAGAGGTATGAGCGACTACCTGCAAGAAATCCTTCAAATTACAAGTTTGATTTAATTGCCATTTCATGTAAAAGATTATAGCGGATATTCCGTTGAATAAAAACCTTTTTCGGTATAGCACTTTGGAAGTGCACACTTTATAAAAAATTTTATATCAGATAATTTAAGGATGATATGCGACATTTATATAAAACAGTACTTATGATACTAATCCCTGGAAACATGTTGTTTGCAAAAGCGGAGCCTTCCCTACTTTACATGGGAGGTGGAATATTCAATGTTCTACAAAGACAGAAAACCTTTAGCATGCAGCTGGAGTATAGATCTTCTACATTTTGGTATCAACGGGGTTGTTTATTTATACGCCCTTTAGTTGCACTTATGGGAACAGACAAAGGAGAGACATATGCGTGTGGGGGAGTCGCCTTTGATTGTATTGTTTCTAAGCATTTTGCAGTGACGCCAAGCTTTGCTCCTGGTGTCTACTTTAAAGGAAGTGGCAAGGACTTAGGCTTTCCCTTAGAGTTTCGTTCTTCTTTTGAACTTTCTTATCGACAAAACAATGGCTCTCGTTTCGGAGCAATGTTTTATCACATATCGAACGCAAGTATTGGGAAGAAAAATCCAGGTGTTGAAGCCCTCGTCTTTTTTTACGGAATTGCCCTATGAAAAGACAGGCAAGGGAGATACATTTTGTTCCATGTCCCTTGCTAGACGGGCGTCACAGGCAAACTATTGGTGGCACCATCTTGCATTTTTCTCCCTTCATTCCCATTTCTCGTCGTCGTTTAGTCTCTTTAAATGATGGAGATTTTCTCTCTCTTGAAATTTCTACTCCAAGAAAATGGACACAAGATAAGCCAATTGTTGTCTTGTTGCATGGCCTTTGTGGTTCCCACCGCTCTCCTGGCATGGCCCGCTTAACAAGGAAATTGATGCGTCAAAACTATAAAGTGATAAGAGTGAATTTACGTGGATGTGGGAGTGGAAAAGGGTACGCTAGGAGGATGTATCACAGTGGTTCTAGCGGAGACATCGCTATTGCTCTTAAAGAAGTAAAAAGGCTCCACCCGTCTGCTCCTATTATTTTAATAGGTTTTTCTTTAGGGGGCAATATTGCGCTTAAGCTAGCAGGCGAGCTTGGGAAAAAAGGAACATCTTTGATGCACTCTGTGATTGCTGTAAGTCCACCGGTAGACTTGCATCATAGTGTACAAATGCTCAATCAAGAAAGCAACCGTCTGTACGAACGTTATTTCGTCCGTCTTTTGCGTGCAGACGTGCACTTTCGTCACCGATATTTTGATGATTTGCCTGACATTTTCTTACCGCGTGACCTGACCTTATTTGAGTTTGATGATATTTACATTGCTCCTCAGTCGGGTTTTGCCACGGCTTTTGAGTATTATACGGCTTCCTCTAGCAAAAAGCGAATTCACGCCATTACCATTCCCACCTACATTCTCTTTGCTAAGGATGATCCTGTAGTGCATGCTGATGCCCTTGATGACCTCTCTCTTCCGCACTCCGTTACCATAGCAAAGTCGACGGGTGGGGGGCACCTGGGATTTCTAGGACATCCTAGAGGGGATGGAGGATTTTACTGGATAGACTCGGTAATTCTAGAGCAAATAAAGAGACAATTACGGAAGATCGGGTAAATCGTCTTTAATACTGTTTAGGTAGGCAACAATAGCGTCTGATTCATACAAAACGCTATTTTCGATACGGAGCGCAGGCACTTGCGTTTTGCCTCCCATAGCCTTCAACTCATCCTTGAAATCTGAATTTTCTCGCGTGTCCCTTTTAGGGAGCGTTTTCCCCATGGCTTCCAAGTGATCCAAGACTTTTCTGCAGTAGGGACAAGAAGGAAAGTAATACAGCACTAGCTGTGGAGAAGACTCTTGACGCATTTCCTGGTAGACTACCTCTGTTTGTGGCTGTTCATACATCCTGCTACCTCCCATTTTAGAGGCAATTGTACACAATGCACAAGTAAAAAAGCAAAACTAAACTGCAAACTAAGCAAGACAGCAGTTAAAAAACATGGGCAAAAAAGCCCATGTCTTTGGAAATAAGGTTAAGTGTGACCGCCTACAGGTACACGGTTATGATGAGCCATGGCACCAAACCTATTATTCTCATCACGGTCATACGGAGATCCAGCTCCTGAGGCTGCAACACCTACTGGCACACGGCCACGGTGAGCCATGCCACCAACCCCATATGGATTAGCGGCAGTTCTTCGAGCAGCAGGAGGTGAGTATGGAGAAGAGTGAGCGCCTACGGCTCGATGCGGTACTCTTCCGCGCATACCACCGATAGGCACGTCTTCTACAAAAGCATTGAAAAAGGGCAAAACCTGAAAAGGTTTCTCTGCCACGCAAAAGTAAACTCCTCCGCTAAGGGTTCCTAGCCCAACCAAAGGAGATCCGATTGCAAAGCTTGCTATTGCAAGAAAAAGAGAACTCACAAAAACAATAACCTTGATTGCCGTAGAGTTGCAACACGTATCGTCGGAGACGAAACGAACCGGAGGAGTAGGGAGGCCTGGGGATATGGAGACATTAAATGACATAAATACCTTCTTTTTTAAGTTCAAGCAAATCGAATTTGCGGTCTTAGTTTTGCATTTTTAGAGCAGACTCATAGGCAGTAATTAAGGCCTATCGTAAATAAAGCAGAGCTATTCCACAGAATTACCCCCAACTTGTCGTCTTTGTCTCTGTGGGTTAGTGCTCCCAGTTTGCGGGCCTGGTCCTCTGGAGCCTGTATGCATTCCTCCCGCTGGGTAAGCAGAGCTACCAAAATGACCCGTTGCTAAAGAAGCAGTTTTATTCTCTAAACTACCGCTTTCCTTGCTAGCGTCGTGGCTTCCCACTTGCACTCGCTGCGTAGGTCGCATGCCTCCTGAAGAGGGCGGTGGATTGATGTTGCCACCTACAGCCGCGCGCACTCTGCCATCCACTCGGCTATTTTCATTAGGATTGCTGTGACTCCCTACCTGAGCTCGCTGCCCTGGTCGCATTCCCCCTGTTGCGTAGCTATGCATTTATGACCTCCTCTGTTTAGATTTGACGTGCACGCACGTGTTTATTTTGCTCTACATTAATCAAGATAACTTCATATTCTGTTGATCCAAAGAAGTGATCGAAAAAGCTCTTATTGTTTGCACCCAAAATTATTGTTTCGTTTGGTTGCCATTTTGCAGTTTTATGCCAATCACTTGGATGGATTTGCCATCTTACCATCACATCGAAGCCATCACATGTTCCAATGACTCGTTGTTGTGGATCACACCCTATAATTTGACGCATGTACGGACTATCTACGTAAGGGCCTTGAAACAAATCCGCTTCGATAGCTGTGTGGCGCGCTTGGCTAATAAGCAAGTATTTTGTTTGGGAAAACCATTTATCGTTTGGTTGAATGACAACCATGTCCCCTTGCTGCCAGTGCATCGCTTCCGCTCTGTCCCCACGATAGACCTTGAATTGGGCTCCGTCTTCTATTTCGACACTTGTTCCTTGGATCTCTACGCCCATGACTTTGTGCCAGTGAATGGGTACATACTGCCCGTGGATAGCATGTCCAAGAGGTGCATCAACACAAAACACACCAACAAGCAAAAAGAGAGATAATAGCAATTTTTTCATATAAGTCCTTAAGTTCAGTTTGATTTTTTTATATACAGCTCAACACCCCATGACAGATGCGTAAACCGATCCTGCATAACGTGAGAAGAATTCTAGAAAATTGGTGCATTTTTTTAAAGCGAATACAAACAAAATCTATGGATTAAGTTAAGAATTCGAAAGCAATGCCAGATAGTTCACATACTACCTGTTTGCCTTTTTTGTTTGATTTATCTAAACTCTCCCAAGCTTTTTAACCAAGGATTAACTCATGAATCGTTTAACAGTTGATATTCCCCAAAAATACCGAAGTGATTTGCAGGAGGGATGTCTTATGGCCTACAAGGCATCTACAAACATCTGTGCAGAGGTAACCGATCGTGTCAGCGCTTCTTACAGAATGCTTAAGCCCTGTCCCACATTGATAGGAAGTGCATTGAAAAAAGGCACTGCAGGTAAGGTATCAGCTGCATTACAGCGTTTGGCTACAGCGGTAGTTTTATTAGTATCGGCGTTTTTTAATTTCTTTTTTCCAAAAACGGTAAGTGCTTTTGTAATCAAGAATTTTGGCTTGGAAACACAAAAGCCAAGCGAGTCTGCTTTGCTTCGAGCAGAGGAACTACAGCAAGCCCTGAGTGCAGAGAAAGAAAAAACAAAAGGCTTTGCGACCCAGCTAGAAGGAAGCCGGATAGAAACACAAGCTTTGGAGAATCAACTGCGGCAACTGAGGCAGCAACAAAGTGAGAATGCAAATCAAACTAGCGTATTAAGCAAAGACTTAGCAAGCAGGAAAAAGAAAATAGAAGCTCTACGAGCTGAGCTAACGGCAAAAGAAGCCGAAAAAGGTCTGTATGCAAACCAAGTAGATGAACTGCAGGAAAAGATAAGCGCAGCAAATCAAAAAGTACAAAATTTGACCCAGCA